>NZ_AKIS01000175.1:0-11186 GCF_000277005.1 Pontibacter sp. BAB1700
AGCGGGGTCTCCTTCTGCGCAACGCCCCGCATGTGGTGTCGGTGCAGCCCTTCGTTATCCCCTGTTACAGTTGGTGGCAACGTTTTTTCTACGGCACGGGCCTGACGCTCTACGATCTGCTGGCGGGCAGGTACAGCCTGGGGCGCACCTCCTGGTGGAGCCGCAATGCCGTGCTGAACCAGATGCCCTCCATAAAATCCGAAAAGCTGAAAGGCGGCATTGTGTACTACGACGGACAGTTCGACGACGCCCGCCTCGCCTTGAACATCGCTCAATCCTGTGCTGAACAGGGCGGTGCGGTGCTGAATTATGTTCGTGTGACTGGCTTAATGAAAGGTGCCGATGGGAAAGTGACAGGGGTAGAAGCACAGGACGTGGAAAGCGGCAGACCCTACACCTTGCGCGCCAAAGCGGTAGTGAATGCCACAGGCGTGTACGTGGACGAGGTTTTACAATTTGACCAGCCTGCCCAAAAACCGCTGGTGATGCCAAGTCAGGGCGTGCACGTGGTGCTCGACAAGTCTTTTCTGCCAGGCGATACAGCTCTGATGATACCTGAAACGCCTGACGGCCGAGTGCTTTTTGCCATACCCTGGCAAGGCCAGGTGCTGGTCGGCACCACCGACACGCCGCTGCAGGAACTGAGTCTGGAGCCTGTGGCGCTCGATGCTGAGATCAACTTCATTCTGCAAACGGCAGGGCTTATCTGCAGAAAGCCCCAACGCGGCAGGATGTGCTGAGCGTTTTTGCCGGTCTGCGCCCCTTAGCCGCTCCCGACAGCGAAACAGGCAATACCAAGGAGATTTCCCGCAGTCACAAGCTGCTGGTGGCATCTTCAGGATTAATCACGATTACAGGGGGGAAGTGGACCACGTATCGCCAGATGGCCGAAGAAACCGTGAACGCGGCTATTCAGGTAGCGGGTTTACCTGATAAACCTTGTATTACCAAAGAGCTACCCATCCATGGTGCTATACCTGAGCAAAGCGGTCGGAGCAGTTCACTGCCATCCTGGCTGTCCGCTTATGGCAACGATGCGCCTGATCTGCAAGCTCTGATGCAGTCGGAGCCTGAGCTGGCGCAAAAGCTGCACCCTGGTTTTAATTATACCTTGGCTGAAGTAGTCTGGGCGGTGCGCTACGAAATGGCCCGCACCGTGGAAGATGTGCTGGCGCGGCGGTTGCGGATTCTGTTCCTGGATGTCCATGCTGCCATAGAAATGGCGCCTGTAGTAGCTACTATCCTGGCCCGGGAGCTTAAGCGTGACGAGGGATGGCAGCGGGGGCAGGTAGTGGCCTTTGAGTTGCTGGCGAAGCACTACCTGCCGCAAGCCACCGAAAAGCCTGCCGTGCGGGCACTTTGACGAAATTTTTTCCGAAATTGCAGCAAAATCACCTGGCCCAATGCAACGACCTATTAAGCTCATTATCATAGCCGGCATCGCGCTGGTACTTTTTTATTTTGTGCGTGAGTCCTTTATGAGTGACGACAATTACCTGATTCCACTGCAGAAAGAGCGTGAAGACAAAGACTTGTCATTCCGGAGCCGCACGAATAGCCCTTTTGAAGAGGCCGATCGCAGAATGTTCAGCAATCTGGTGTACTACGAACCCAACCTCGACTATCGTGTAAAGGTGAAACTGGAGGAAATTGAGCCAAAAGACACGCTGCACATGCCCATGACCAACGGCAGCACCGAGGCTTACCTGCGCTATGCCATCGCCAATTTCGAACTGCACGGTGAGCCGCAACGCCTGACACTCTATAAAAAAGTAAAAGAGCAGGAGGAAAAGTTGTTTGTACCCTTCACCGACAAAACAAACGGTTTCGACACGTATGGCGGCGGCCGTTACCTGGATGTGCCGTTCAAGGAAGGAGCTACAACGGCTACGCTCGACTTTAACCGCGCCTACAGCCCTTTCTGCGCTTACAATCCTGAGTACGTATGCCCCGTGCCACCCAAAGAGAACCGCCTGAGCGTAGCGGTAGAGGCTGGCGAGAAAAACTACGAAAAAGTACATCCGGTAGTGGAGTAGAGGCTTTCAGCAAGACATGAAGCTTGTCACTTGGCATGACTTCGATGAACTGGCAAAGATCTGCAATCCGGAAGAGTGTTGAGAGGAGCGGCAGGAGTAGAGCAATTGGGCTAATTACGAAGTGCATCTCGCGTGACATGGCTTCGGGGAAACTGTCCCTGGGCCAAAATTCTATGAACATGTAGGCTTTTGTCCCGATGTCTTTTGTCGAAGAGCAAAGAAAAATCCTTAATTTTGGGAATTAGCTTCAACCAAACGGGGCTATACCTTACAGAACAACAGAAATAACCATGCTGATTTCATTCGACTGGCTGAAACAACTCATTCATATAGATAAAACCGCTGAAGAAACGGGTGCCTTGCTGACAGGCGCAGGTCTGGAAGTGGAGGCGATCCACAACTTCGATCAGGTAAAAGGAGGCCTGGAGGGGATCGTAATAGGCGAAGTGCTGACCTGTGAGCGCCATCCTGACGCCGACCGCCTGAGTATAACCACTGTGGACATCGGCACAGGTGAGCCGAGCCAGATCGTGTGTGGTGCGCCAAACGTGGCCGCCGGGCAGAAAGTGGTGGTGGCGATCGTGAATAGCACACTTTATCCAACAGGCGGAGAGGCTTTCAAAATCAAGAAATCGAAAATACGCGGTGCCGCTTCCGAGGGTATGATTTGCGCTGAAGACGAGATTGGCGTGGGTACCTCGCATGCAGGCATCATGGTGCTCGACACTGACCTGCCGAACGGTACGCCAGCCGCCGAGTACTTCGGCCTTGGCTCTGATAAGGTATTCGAGATTGGCCTGACGCCAAACCGCGCCGATGCTGCTTCGCACTTAGGCGTGGCCCGCGACCTGAAAGCCCTGTTGCGTGTGCCCTATACCTTACCTTCGGTTGAAGATTTTAAAGTGAATAACAATTCCCGCCCGATCGAGGTGGTGATTGAAAATACAGAGGCCTGTCCGCGCTACGCCGGTGTAACCGTGAGTGGTGTGAAAGTGGGTCCCTCACCAGAATGGCTGCAGAAGCGCCTGCGTGCCATCGATCTGGCTCCGATCAACAACATCGTGGACGTAACCAATTACGTGCTGCATGAGCTGGGCCAGCCACTGCATGCCTTCGATGCCGACAAAATAAAAAGCGATAAGATTGTGGTGAAAACTGCCGAAGCTGACAGTGTGTTTGTGACCCTGGATGGTGTGGAGCGTAAGCTCAAGGCTAATGACCTGATGATCTGCAATGCCGGGGAGCCAATGGCGATCGGTGGTGTGTTTGGTGGGCAGGAGTCTGGTGTTTCAGACGAAACGACAAGTATTTTCATTGAGAGTGCCTACTTCTCACCTGATTATATCCGCCGCACAGGTATGGCACATGGCCTCAAAACTGATGCGTCTTTCCGCTTTGAGCGCGGTACCGATCCAAACATGGTGATCACTGCTCTGAAGCGTGCCGCATTGCTGGTGCAGGAAGTAGCGGGCGGTGAAATCAGCTCTGAAATTGTAGATGTATACCCACAGCCTGTTCAAAACTTAGAACTGACGCTGGACATCGAACGAGCCCATTCGCTTATCGGCCAGCACATCGGTGCCGAGCGCATGAAAGCCATTCTGACAGACCTAGGTATAGAAATCACAGGCGAAACGGAGGAGAACCTCCACGTGTCGGTGCCACCTTTTAAAGTGGACGTGACCCGTGAGGCGGATCTGGTGGAAGAAATCCTGCGCATCTACGGCTTCAACAACATTGAGGTGAGTGAGCACATGGCCACTACTTACATGGCCAGCTTCCCGAAGCCTTATCCGGAAGATATCAACAAGACTATACTTGACTATATATCGGCCAACGGTTTCCACGAGATTATCACCAACTCCATCACCAACTCCAAGTACTACGCCGCAGGCGGAGAAGAGGAGACGGCTGGACTCGTGAAGGTGCTCAACTATAACAGCGAAGACCTTGACGTGCTGCGCAAGAGCATGGTGTTCTCTGGCTTAGAGGTGCTGCGCTACAACATCAACCGCCGTCAACGCGACCTTAAGGTATACGAACTCGGCAAGGTATACGAGCAGCTGGAGGACGGCTACAAAGAAAGCCGTAAACTGGCGCTATACATGATAGCAACACTACTGCCGAAAGCTGGAAGCAGCCTGCCCAGAAAGTGGCATTCCACGACCTTGCCAGTGTGGTGCAGAACGTGTTACAGAAACTCAATGCCGCCGACTACGAAGTACAGCCGGTGGAGGCTAGTCGCTACATGCGCCAGGGTATCACCTATGTGAAGAACGGCACTGTGATCGCGCAGGTAGGTTTGCTGGACGCGGCTGTGACTAAAGCTATGGACGTGAAAGAGCAGGTATGGTACGCCGAACTCAACTGGGACTATCTCCTCAAGAAATACAAAGATAAACTGGTGGCCGAGGAGCTACCGAAGTTCCCGGAAGTGCGCCGCGATCTGTCACTGGTTGTGGATAGGAACCTGACCTTTGAGCAACTAAAGCAAGTGGCGCTTCGCACCGAGCGTAAGCTTTTGCAAGGCGTAAACGTGTTCGACGTGTACGAGGGCGACAAGATAGCCGCAGGCAAGAAAGCCTACGCCCTGAGCTTCACTTTGCTGGATCGCCAGCAAACTTTGACCGACAAAGTGATCGACGGCGTTATGAACCGCCTGATGCAGCAATTTGAGAAACAGCTGGGAGCTATTATCCGCAAGTAGTTATGGCAAAAGAAAAACAACTGCAACAGCTTCAGTCCATTGAGGACAAAGTGCGCAAGCTTCTTAGCAAGCACGACGACGTGCTACACAAGCTTGTCGCCGCTCAGGAAGAAATTAAATCGTTGGAGGCGCTGTTAGAAGAGAGAGAACAGCAAATAAAAAATTTTCAAAATCAAGAGAATATTGTTAAGATTGTAGATGCGATAGCAGGAAACACTGCAAATTCGACAGAGTTAAAGCTGAAGTTAAACGAATATATAAGGGAAATTGATAAGTGTATCGCCTACTTGCGTGACTAGCGGGAGGCAGTGAGCCGAAGCCGGATATACGGCTGGCCATTGCAGGAAAGCAAAGAAACCAGGTAGCCCTATGCCAAAAGAACGCAACGGATGGGTGAATTAGCAATTAAGATTCGCATCGCTGAACGCGAGTATCCGATGCGGGTGAAGGAAGAAGAAGAAGAAAGGCTTCGGGTTGTAGGTAAACTTTTGAACGAGCGTCTGCGCTTTTTCAAAGACCAGTTTGGCATACAGGATAAGCAGGATTTGCTGGCCATGGTGGCTTTTGAGACCATGGTGGACAAGCTGAAACTGGAGGATGACAAAAACAACCATCTGGCTAAAGTGGGAGAGCAACTGAGCGTACTGGACGATCTCTTATCATCAAGTAAGTAAACATATTCCGAGGCGGCTTCCCAAGCAGCCTCTTTAACTACGGTGTGGTTTGCAAAACCACTTCACTGTCCTGCTGCAGGTACTGCTATAGTTTTTATAAACCATAAAAGCTTATAGTTATGCCCGATATTTTATTCATTTTAATCACTGCCATTGTAGCGCTCGGAGTGGGCGTGTACATAGGGCGTGTCATGCTGCAGAAGGTATACAAGCAGCAGGAAGAAGCCGCCCGCCAAAAGGCAAAATCCATTATCCGCGAGGCCGAGATCAACGCCGAGAGCATCAAGAAAGACCGCATGTTGGAGGCGAAGGAGAAATTCCTGAAGCTGAAGTCTGAGTTCGAGGAAGAGTCGAACAAGAAAAAGAACATCATCATCCAGAACGAGAACAAGGTAAAGCAGCGCGAGCAGCACGTGGCCAAGCAGATGGAGCAAACCAAGCGCCGCGAAGCCGAACTCGACAAGGAGAAAGAAGCCCTCGATCACCAGTTGGAATTGCTCAAAAAGCGCAAAGAAGACGTAGAACAGCAGCACAACGAAGTAGTGGCTCAGCTTGAGAAAATAGCCGGTCTGACCGCAGCCGAAGCCCGCGAGCAAATGGTAGAGGCCCTGAAGAGCGAAGCCCAGTCGCATGCTTCTTCATACGTGAAGGACATCGTGGCCCAGGCCAAACTGACCGCTACAAAAGAAGCCAAAAAGATCGTGGTGGAGACCATCCAGCGTACCGCTGCGGAGCACGCCATCGAGAACTGCGTATCGGTATTCAACATCGAAAGCGACGATATCAAAGGCAAGATCATCGGTCGTGAAGGCCGTAACATCCGTGCTCTCGAAGCCGCCACAGGTGTGGAGATCATCGTGGATGACACCCCAGAGGCGATCATCATCTCTGGTTTCGACCCGGTTCGCCGCGAAATTGCGCGTCTGTCGCTGCACCGTCTGGTAGCCGACGGTCGTATTCACCCGGCCCGTATCGAGGAGGTAGTTTCCAAGACCCGCAAAAACATCGAAGAGGAGATCGTGGAGATCGGTGAGCGCACGGCCATCGACCTTGGTATACACGGTCTGCACCCTGAATTGATCAAAATGGTGGGCCGCATGCGCTTCCGTTCGTCTTACGGTCAGAACCTGCTGCAGCACTCACGCGAAGTAGCCAACCTGTGTGCCACTATGGCTGCCGAGCTTGGTCTGAACGTGAAGCACGCCAAACGTGCCGGTCTGTTGCATGACATCGGTAAAGTGACGCCAGACGAGCCGGAATTGCCGCACGCGATCATCGGTATGGAGCTGGCCAAGAAATACAAGGAGCATCCGGATATCTGCAACGCCATCGGCGCTCACCACGACGAGATCGAGATGACCGCGATGATCTCTCCACTCATTCAGGCTTGCGACGCCATTTCCGGTTCAAGACCGGGTGCCCGCCGCGAGATCATGGAGTCTTATATCAAGCGTTTGAAGGATCTGGAGGCAGCCGCCGTATCATTTGACGGAGTGAACCAGTGCTACGCTATTCAGGCTGGCCGTGAGCTCCGCATCATGGTAGACGCCGATAACGTGACCGACGAAAAAGCCGCACAGCTTTCGTTTGACATCTCCCAGAAGATCGAAAAGGAAATGCAGTACCCGGGCCAGATCAAGATCACGGTGATCCGCGAAATGAGAGCCATCAGCTACGCCAAGTAAGGTATAGCATCAGGTATAAACAAAAAGCCCCTTGCCAGTAACAGGCGAGGGGCTTTTGCATTAAACTAAAACCAATCGTCACTTATTATCTTAGCTCAGGAAAGCTCTTAGCATCCAAAGCGTCTTCTCGTTTTCGTTGATGTCCTCACTCACAAGTGCTACTGTACCCTCGTCGTCGCGCTCTGCAGCCATAGCCAGAATATCGCGCTCCAGGTTCACGATTACGGAAAGGTTCTGATGCGTTGCCTCCACTGTCTCACGGTCGCCGCTCAGGTTCGAAGTTTCCTGTATGCTGGACACACGAAGGTAATCCGAGAAGGTATGCAGTGGCTTCTGTCCGATCGTTAGGATACGCTCTGCCAAGGCATCGATACGGGCCAGAGCATTGTTGTAAAGCTCCTCGTACTTGGCGTGCAACTGGAAGAAGTGTATCCCTTTAATGTTCCAGTGGAAACCGCGCAGGTTCTGATAGTAGATGTGATAGTTAGCCAATAGCTCGTTCAGCTTGTCAGCAATCTCTACAGAGTCTTGTTTTTCCAATCCGATATTCGTTAGCTTATTCATAGTTTTTTGTGTTTTATCTTTCATTGTTTGTATATACAAATATACAGCCTGTTAGGTTATCAATCAAATCAATTATGTCTATTTATATATAGGTATGTTCTATAACTTAGCAGGGTGTTGCGACACTTGGATACAAGGATAGACGGAGGCAGAAGACGTATACTACAACATACATTTATATTACCACTATACGGTTATTAACATGACACTGGTACAATTGGAATACCTTTTGGCGGTAGATACACACCGCCATTTTGCCACGGCAGCGGAGCATTGCTTTGTCACGCAGCCCACCCTAAGCATGCAGCTGCAGAAGCTGGAAGAGGAGTTAGGAGTACAGCTGTTTGATAGAAGCAGAGTACCGGTGCGCCCGACCGAGCTAGGTAAAGAAGTTATAGCCCAGGCACGCATCGTAGTGGCTGAGGCGAAGAAGATCAAAGAGATTGTACAGAACCAGAAGCAGGAACTGAGCGGCGAGCTGCGGGTGGGCGTGATACCGACCCTTGCTCCCTACCTGATCCCGCTTTTCGTGACCAGCTTTATGGAGAAGTACCCCGATGTGCGGCTGGTGGTGCAGGAACTGCTGACGGAGGAAATCGTGCAGAAGCTCAACTATGAGTTGCTGGACGTAGGACTGCTGGTGACGCCACTGGAGGATAAGTCTATCAGAGAGCTTCCCCTGTTCTACGAGGCTTTTGTAGCGTACATTAACCCAGCCCATCCGCTGGCCCAAAGCAAAGCCATTAGCCCCGAGCAACTTGATCTGGACGAGCTGTGGGTACTGAACGAAGGACACTGTTTCAGAAGCCAGGTGCTCAACATCTGCAACCGGTCTGGGAGCGGCCTAAGCGGCGCAGGGCATTTGGATTACAAGAGCGGATCGCTGGAAACGCTGAAGCGTATTGTGGAGACACAGCGTGGCCTCACCTTGTTGCCGGAGCTTTCGGTGCTGGATATACCTGAAGAGAAACAGGCGCTGGTTCACACCTTCCAGGAGCCACAGCCACAGCGGAGGTGAGTCTGGTCGTGCACCGCAGCTTCCTGAAAAAGAAACTGATCGAAGCACTGCAGCAGGAAATCGTAGCGGCTATACCTGCCCACATCCGCAACCGCAAGAAAGAGCAGGTGGTGGGAGTGAGGGGGAGTTAGAAGAGTATAAACAAAAACGGGCTGCCTCTTTCGAAGCAGCCCGTTTCTATGTTTATACCTGCAGTCAGGTATGGCTAACCAAATTAAGCGTTGATCATGCCAGCGCTTTTCAGCACCTCTACCATCGTAGCACCGATCTCAGCAGGAGAGTCTACCACATGGATACCGTTCTCACGCATGATCTTCATTTTAGCGGCAGCTGTATCGTCAGCACCACCTACGATTGCACCAGCGTGGCCCATACGACGACCAGCAGGAGCAGTCTGACCCGCGATGAAACCAACCACCGGCTTCTTGTTGCCAGTTTCGCTGATGTACTTCGCAGCCATTGCCTCGTAGTTACCGCCGATCTCACCAATCATCACGATCGCGTCTGTCTCAGGGTCTTCCATCAGCAGCTGTACTGCGTCTTTGGTTGGCGTTCCGATGATCGGGTCACCACCGATACCAATAGCAGTAGAAACACCAAGGCCAGCCTTCACGATCTGGTCAGCAGCCTCGTATGTCAAGGTGCCTGATTTAGAAACAATACCGATACGACCTGGCTTGAACACGAAACCTGGCATGATACCAACCTTCGCCTCACCTGGCGTGATCACACCTGGGCAGTTTGGACCGATTAGGGTCACATCTTTGCCTTTCAGGTAGTTTTTGGCCATCACCATGTCTTTTACAGGAATGCCTTCTGTGATCGCAACGATTACTTTGATGCCCGCGTCAGCAGCTTCCATGATCGCGTCAGCAGCGAAAGCCGGTGGCACGAAAATGATAGAAACATCGGCACCAGTTCTCTTTACAGCTTCTTCCACTGTGTTGAAAACTGGAAGGTCCAGGTGATTGTTGCCACCTTTGCCCGGTGTAACACCACCCACTACGTTTGTGCCGTACTCGATCATCTGAGAGGCGTGGAAAGAGCCTTCTGAGCCGGTGAAGCCCTGCACGATCACTTTCGAATCTTTATTTACTAAAACACTCATGTGTATCTTATTAAGTTGATGAATGATGGTCTAAAATAAGGTAGTGCAAAAATAGCCTTTTTTGTGGCGCTTCCAAAAAATAGTTAAAGCTAATATAGGCGCTAAATCAGCCGGCGGAACGGGAACGGGTATGCCTTCTGTTGTACGGGAGGCAGGTGGCTATACCTGTTAAGTATAATTTTAATTACGTACCTTTGCACCCGTATCTCAAAAAAGCATCTAAATGAAATACCTGAATCATATAACCGAAGCAATCGGTAACACTCCCTTAGTAAAGCTTAACAACGTAACTGATGGCATTAAGGCTACAGTGCTGGCCAAGGTTGAATACATGAACCCAGGCAACTCTGTGAAAGACCGCATGGCGATCAGAATGATCGAAGACGCCGAGAAAGCTGGCATCCTGAAGCCGGGCGGCACCATCATAGAAGGTACTTCCGGTAATACAGGCATGGGTCTGGCATTGGCGGCGATCGCCAAAGGCTATAAGTGCATCTTTACGCTGGCCGACAAGCAGAGCAAGGAGAAGATGGACATTCTGCGTGCTGTTGGCGCTGAGGTAAGAGTGTGCCCTACCAATGTGTCTCCTGACCATCCGGATTCATACTATTCAGTGGCTAAGCGCCTCAATGAAGAGATTCCAAACTCCTTCTACCCAAACCAGTACGACAACCTCTCAAACTGGAGAGCGCACTATGAGAGTACCGGTCCTGAGATCTGGGAACAGACCGCGGGCAAAGTGACGCACTTCATCACAGGTGTAGGCACAGGTGGTACCGTAACAGGTATTTCGCGTTACCTGAAGGAGCGTAAGCCGGATTTGGCCACCATAGGTATAGACACGTATGGCTCTGTTTTCAAGAAGTATAAAGAGACCGGCATTTTCGATGAGAACGAGATCTACTCTTATGCCACTGAAGGTATAGGCGAAGACATCCTGCCCAAGAATGTGGACTTTGACGTGATCGATACTTTTGTGAAAGTGACTGACAAAGATGGTGCAGTGATGACCCGCCGCCTGGCCAAAGAAGAAGGTCTCTTCGTAGGCTGGTCCAGCGGTACAGCCGTGTACGGAGCATTGGAGTATGCCCGTGAGAAAAATCTGACAGAGGACGATGTCATCGTTGTATTGCTGCCAGACCATGGTACCCGCTACCTGGGTAAAATCTACAACGACGACTGGATGCGCTCGCAGGGCTATATCGACTAAACAATCTGGTTATAACGAAATTGGAAGTTTAGAATTTGTTTCAGGCTTTCAATTGTGTACCTTGTGCTGCGGTAAATACATAGCCTTGGGTACCGTATTATTTCATCTTCTCAGAAACGTCAGCTTGGAATAGACAGCTTGCGTATTATTACAAGCTGGGTATAGTGTATTTATGAAAAAATTA
>NZ_AKIS01000176.1:0-14446 GCF_000277005.1 Pontibacter sp. BAB1700
CCGCGCCTGATCCAGTCGTGCTCGCGCAGAAAGTGCTGGCGCTTTTCGCTCATGTTGCTGCCCTGCAGGATAGTCCGCCGCCTGCTACCAGACGAACGGGGTTGCCGCAGGTATGGGCATCGATGCAAAAGAAGGTTTTCCGTGCCATGACCTAGATGGTGTCCTGTGTAAGCTGCCCGTTGATCGTGCGCCATACCTTGTGCGGGTTTGCATCCTGCAGCTCCTCTGGCAGAAGCTCCTGCGGTGCCGACTGGAAAGTAACCGGTCGTGCGAATCGCTTGATAGCGTAGGTGCCTACGGAAGTAGAGCGACTATCGGTAGTAGCCGGGAAGGGACCTCCGTGGGTCATGGCATGGGAAACCTCCACTCCGGTCGGTACACCGGAAAAGAGCAGCCGACCGCATTTCTCACGTAATGTATCCACCAGTTTCTCCGATTCCTTTAGTTCATTGTCTGCCCCCCAAACCGTGCAGGTCAGCTGCCCTGCAGCTTGCCGGCCACCTGCTCCAGTTCCTCCTGACTTTCGTAGGTCACGACCATGGCATAAGGTCCGAAGACCTCCTCCTGCAAGGTCGGGTGCTGCAGCCATTGCTGCGCCGTCGTTTTGGCCAGAGCGGCACCGCCTGTCAGCACATCTTCGGCCGGAGCCAGTACCATTTCTACCCCCTCGTGTGTGTGCAGGCCTTTTAGGTGCTGGTAATAATTGCTGCAGATGGTTTCGTGGAGCATTTTTTCGGCAGGAGCGTCCCGCAGTTTCTCTGCGAATGTCTCCAGGAAGGTATGGTTCGCCTCCGAGGCAGGGTAGAAGACGAGTCCCGGGCAGGTGCAGAACTGCCCCACTCCGAGCAGCACTGACTGAGCCGCCTGTGTCGCCAGCTGCTCGCCATTGCCTTTTGTTTTTTCCGGAAGCACAAAGATCGGGTTCACGCTGCCCATCTCGGCAAACACAGGTATAGGCACCGGGCGCTGACAGGCCAGGTCAAAGATAGCTTTGCCTCCTTTGAAGGAGCCCGTGAATGCAACGGCCTTTGCCTGCGGGTGCTGCACCAGTTGCTGCCCGACGTCCGTTCCGCCGCTCACATGCTGGAAAATGCCTTCGGGCAGTTCACAGCGCTGCAGTGCCTTTTGGATGGCTCTGTATACAAGCTGCGAGGTTTTCGGATGGGCGGGGTGTTCTTTGTAAATGACCGGGCATCCGGCAGCCAGGGCAGAGGCCGTGTCGCCTCCGGCGGTGGAGAAAGCCAGCGGAAAATTGCTCGCCCCGAACACCACCACCGGTCCCAGCGGAATAAGCATGCGGCGCAGGTCCGGACGAGGTATAGGCGTGCGGTCAGGTATAGCCGTGTCGATGGTCGCCTCCAGCCAGGAGCCTTCTTCCAACAGCGAGGCAAACAGTCGCAACTGATTTATCGTGCGGCCCCGCTCACCTGTCAGCCGTGCCAGCGGCAGGTTCGATTCCTGATGGGCAGTTTCCAGCAATTCATCACCTAACTGCTCAATTTCTTTAGCAATGGTGCGCAGTAGCTCTGCTTTTGAGGCGGCATGCAGTTTTTTATACCTGCCGAAAGCCATGTCGGCTTTCGTGAAAATAGCATCAAAGGACATGGTTGATTTCTTTAAGGTTAGGCAATGTCGGACGGGTGCGTATACCTGCCTCAATGATAGCTAATACGCGCTGTCGCTCTTCCCCAATCAGCGGGAGTCGCGGGGCACGGACGTGCTCTGTACCCAGGCCAACCTGCTGCTCGGCCAGTTTGATGTTCTGCACCAATTTAGGCACGATGTCGAGCTCCAGCAGGGGTAGGAACCAGCGATAGATGGCGAGGGCTTCCTGTATACGTCCAGCTTGCACCAGTCGGTAAATCGCCACCGTTTCTTTCGGAAAAGCGCAGACCAAACCAGCCACCCAGCCATGCGCTCCCATCAGCAGACTCTCCAACGCCAGTGTATCCACGCCACAGAGTATTTTGATCCGGTCGCCGTAGCGGCTGATCATGCGGGTGACGTTGGAGATATCGCGAGTCGATTCCTTTACCGCCTGTATGTTTTCATGCTGTAGCAACTCGTCAAACATCTCCAAGGTGACCAGCGTTTTGTAGTCGGTTGGGTTGTTGTAGATCATGATAGGAAGTGAAGTGCTGTCGGCCACGGTTCTGAAGTAGGTGACCACCTCCCGGGCATCGGCTGCATAGCGCATGGGCGGGAGCAGCATCAGGCCTTTCGCACCGATTTCTTCTGCTTCTCTTGCCCGCTGTATAGCTTCCCGGGTAGCGCCTTCCGCTATGTTGAGGATGACCGGCACTTTGCCATCCACATGGGCAATGGTGCGTGTGGTCAGTTCCTGTTTTTCAGGTATGGTGAGCACACTCGCCTCTCCGAGGGTGCCGCCCAGGATGATGCCGTCCACACCTGCCTCCAACTGAGCATCCACGTTGTCCAGGAATGTATCAAAGTCAATTACCCCGTCCGCATAAAACTTGGTGGTGAGGGCCGGGAATACGCCGTTCCAGTTCATAAGCTTTTCTTTTTTATCAAAACTAGCTCAATCAAAGCCCTTTATCTTCCACAGGATTAGTCAATACTGGTGCTATATTGATCAAATAGTGAGATTTGTCTGTCAGATTTATTAATATGGTATTATGAAAAAGGTGATTCCATTCAAAATCCCCAAATCGAGCAAGGAGTTTGTGCGCTTTCAGGAGGACAGGCAGCCTTACTTCTACGATAAGCTGCACCAGCATCCCGAGATCCAGTTGAGCTGCATCCTGAAAGGGGAGGGAAAACTGATCGTGGGGGATTACCTGGGGCGCTTTAAACCGGGCGATATTTTCCTGCTGGGCCGAGACGTACCGCATGTGTTCCGCAGTGATAAAGTATACTACGAAGCAGACAGTAAGCAGGAATGCCACGACCTGATCGTGTTCTTCGACACCGAGGCTTTGGGACGGGCTTTCTGGGAGGCAGAGGAACTGCAGGAAGTCAGAAGCTTTCTCGACAAACTGAAAGGCTGTTACCAGGTGCAGGGTATAAACGAGCCCTCATTCAGGCGGCAGGTAGAATTGCTGAAGGAGATATCAGGTCTTGACAAGATGCTGGCTGGTTTAGCTTTGCTGCGGGTGCTGTTGCTGGAAGCGAAATTGGAGCGGCTAAACCTGGATGACCGGGTGCAGGACCTGTCGGAGCGGGAAGGGAGGCGCATGGACCAGGTGCTGCATTTTCTGGTAGAGCAAAGCCACCGGGCTATACCTTTGGAAGAAGCGGCTGCCGTGGCTAATCTGAGTCGGGAGGCCTTCTGCCGGTTTTTCAAGGAAAGAACCCGTAAGACGTTCACAGCTTTCCTGAACGAGATCCGGGTCGGCAATGCCTGTCAGATGCTCAAGAAGGAAGACGCCACTATAGCGAGTGTGGCTTTTAGCGTGGGATTCTCCAATCTTTCGCACTTCAACCGGGTGTTCAAAAACATCATGGGTTGCTCGCCTAAAGTATACCGCCGTTCGGGACGGGAGCAGTTACCGCATCGCTAGGGCTATACCTGTAAACGACAAAGGGCCCCGCATCATGCGGGGCCCTTTGTTTGATTTACGCTTTATATATAACCAGACTAAGCCAGTTTCACATTTACCGCGTTTAGTCCTTTTTTGCCTTCTTTTACTTCGAATGTTACTTCGTCGTTTTCTCTGATCTCGTCGATCAAACCTGTTACGTGTACGAAGTACTCTTCGTTTGTTTCACTGTCTTTGATAAAACCGAAACCTTTGGTTTCATTAAAGAATTTTACTTTTCCGTTACTCATGATGTTTTGTTGTTAATACATGTTAGACACTGCAGAACGCTAAATCGTTCATACTAGGTTACAACTTTTGCAAAAATTTTAAAATTATGCCTCTCTGCAGTCCCAGGGCCTATTATTTTTTTCAAACGCGCTTTCCTCAAACTTAGTCTTTCCAAGGCAGGCATAAAAAAATGCGGCAGCCCTACTGGCTGCCGTATTTCATCAGTTATAAGCTGTCTGTTGCTTAGCCGTAGATCTGGTTGAGCAGACCAGCCAGACGAACACCCGCCTGCAGGATGCGTTGCTCTACCGTGCTGAAGTTATCGTAACTGTAGCGGTAGCCCAGGCGGCCATCTTCCGGGATGTTGTATACCTGCTCTCTTAGCTGCACCGACTCGTAAGCCCAGTCGCGCACGCCAGTAGACTGCCAGTTTTTAACCTGGTCTTTTGATGGAGTACCCACAAAGCGGGCCAGCTCGGTAAAGCTCAGGTTTTTGCCATCGATCATATCGCTGTCCCATACGCGGTGCAGGTTAGAGTTTTGGCCGAACCACTGCAGTTTTACCGCATTGCCGCCCATATCGCCTTCCTTGCCTACGTGCAGCGGCTGGTGCAGGTCACCTACCAGGTGCACCAGGTACTTCAGGTACTCTTCTTCCTGCTGCGCTGTCAGGTTGCCGGCTTTCAGTACGGTTACCAACTCCTCGATCTTCATGATGATGTCACCGTTTGGGTTCTTCTCGGTCTGCTCGTATTTCATACCGCCCGGTACAGTCACCCAGTGCCAGTCGTGGGTGTGGTTGTAAGCGGCGTCCGACTTGATATCGTCCATCCAAACAGACACCTCTGCCAGTGAGTTGTCGGCCAGAACTTTGTTGATCTTCTTCTTCGCTTTTTTGCTCAGGTGCTGCTCCGCTATCAGACCAACGGCACGGTGTCCGTTTTGCCCCCAGGCCATAGCCTGCGATACGAAAAGAGATATAAATAGCAGAATACAAACTATTTTTTTCATCGATAAAATTATTGGATTTTAGATGCTGCAAAACAAAGGCTTTTTTGCGTAATTGTGTAGATCAAAGCCTATTTCTTTTAAAGAATGGCTTTTCAGACATTAAAGTTCAGTGGCATGTGGCTGCTGTTACGGTTCACTATTTTACTCGGATCCACCGGTATGAAAATACTCTTTACAGGCTTACTCATGATGGCAGTGATACTTAACGCAGACGCACAGGATCGCAAGCGTGCCCGCGACTATGGCATCCGGATCGGGGTGCTGCAAACCGGTACGCACAATGCCATTACCGATGTGGCCGGTCTGCGGGTAGGGCACACCACCCTGGTGCAGGGAGAGCAGGTCCGGACTGGTGTGACGGCTATTGTGCCGCATGGTGGCAATCTTTTTCAGGAGAAAGTGCCGGCAGCGGTATACGTAGGTAACGGCTTCGGCAAACTGGCTGGCAGCACGCAGGTACAGGAACTGGGCAACCTGGAGTCGCCCATCATCCTGACCAATACCCTGGGAGTAGGCACGGCCATGAACGCGGTGGTCGGCTATACCTTGCAATTGCCGGGCAACGAAGCAGTGCAGTCTGTCAATGCGCTGGTAGGCGAGACGAACGACGGCTACCTGAACGACATTCGCGGGCGCCATGTGAAAGAGGAGCATGTACTGCAGGCAATCAAGCAGGCGGCTGACGGACCCGTGGCCGAAGGCAATGTAGGGGCCGGAACCGGCACGGTCTGCTTCGGGTATAAGGGTGGAATCGGAACAGCGTCGCGCAAGCTGCCAGCCAGCCTTGGCGGCTATACCGTGGGCGTATTGGTGCAAAGTAATTTTGGCGGTGTGTTGCAAATCGACGGCGTGCCTGTGGGGGAGGAGCTGGGTAAATTTTCGTTTAGCAAGCAAGTGCTGGAGAGTGCTGACGGCTCCTGTATGATCGTGGTGGCAACTGACGCACCTGTAGATGCCCGCAACCTGGAGCGCATTGCAAAGCGAGCCATGATGGGCCTTGCCAAAACCGGCGGCATCGCCTCCAATGGCAGCGGCGATTATGTGATCGCTTTCTCCACCAACGAGGTTTGCGTATACCTTATCATTCAGATGATAAAACACAGACCTTTACACTGCTCCGAAACGATGAAATGTCCCCGCTGTTCATGGCCACGATTGAGGCAACCGAAGAGGCGATAATCAATTCCCTTTTCAAAGCAGAAACCATGAAAGGTCGCCAGGGTAATACCATTGAAGCACTTCCTATACAACCTGTCATTAAAATACTCAAGAAACACAATGCCATCAAACGATAAGCTTTTCGCCTACAACCTGGGCCAGATCGTGCCGCTGAACGAGGCCACGCTACATATCAGTGACCTCTCCGTGCAACGCGGCTATGGGGTGTTCGACTTCGTGAAAGTGCAGCAGGGCTACCCGCTGTTTCTCGACGATTACCTGGATCGCTTTTACCAGTCAGCAGAACTGATGCACCTGGCCGTGCCACTTTCTCGGGAAGAGATAAAACAGGTGATCTCTAAACTGACAGATCTGAACAAGCTGCCAGTGGCAGGCATGAAAATGATTCTGACCGGCGGCTACTCCGAGGACGGATTTACACCAATGAATCCCAACTTGCTTATCACGCAGCTTCCGCTCACACTGCCATCCGCCGATAAAGTGGCAAAAGGTATACCGATCATGACGCACGACTATGTGCGGGAAGTGCCGGAGGTGAAAACGATCAATTACTCCATGGGTATACGCCTGCTGCAAGAGCAAAAGGCAAGTGGGCAGAAGAGGTGCTGTATGCTAAAAACGCAATCGTCTCGGAGTTCCCACGCTGCAACTTCTTTATCGTCACACATGATGGCACCGTCGTAACACCTGCCAGCAACATCTTAAAAGGAATCACCCGCAAAAATGTGCTTTCGCTGGCCGGACGCAGGTATAAGACCGAAGTACGTGACATCCGGTTGGAAGAAGTGTTGCAGGCCAGGGAGGCTTTTCTGACAAGCACCACAAAACGTATCCTGCCCATTGTACAGATTGATGAAGCCATGATCGGGACAGGCAAGCCGGGAGAAGTCAGTATGCAGCTATTGCAAGACTTGATTAGCCTGGAAGTAGAACAGGTGGCAGCTGCAAAAGGCTGGTAAACGGTTTTTTTTATAAATACAGAATTTCTTCAAAATCAGCTCGTACATAGTAACAAAAAGGGTTGTGCTATGAAGAAATATATTTACTGCTTACTACTGAACTGGCTTGTACTCCCGGCATGGGCAAATCAGCCAGCAGATTTATACCTTCACATTCCAGACACTGCTGTAGTCAGCGAGTTGGCCGATACAACAGAAACAGCTCAGGTAGCAGAAAGAAGTAAGCTAAGCGTGCTGGCCAGGAAAATGGCCGTTCCCACTTTGCTGATCACGCTGGGGATCACCCACATGGACGACGAGGGCCTGTTTGAAGCCAGCCGAGGTTTGCGCAGGGTTGTGCGCAGCAATTACCAGGATTTTAATACCCAGATCGACAATTACACCTACCATGTTCCGGTCGCCATGGCTGTTGGGCTCAACCTTGCCGGTGTGCGTGGAGAGCACCATTTTACAGAACAGGCTATTTTGCTGGGAATGACGCACCTGCTCAACCGCACCCTGACCAACAACCTCAAAACCTTGACAGCTATCGATCGCCCTGACAATTCCTCTGACGATGCTTTCCCATCTGCCCATACCAGCAGGGCTTTTGCCTATGCCACTTTTTTCCATAAAGAGTACGGCAAACGAAGTGTGTGGTACAGCGTGGCCGGCTACTCCTTCGCTACCGCTACCGGAGCGCTACGTATACTGAATGACAAACACTGGCTATCCGACGTGCTGGCGGGAGCAGGTATAGGTATACTGTCTGCAGAAGTGGTGTATTTGGTTTACCCCTATATTCAGCGGAAAATTGCCCAGAGCCACCACAAAAAAAATCAGCAACTGGGTGTTATGCCGTTTCACAGCGGCGGAGCGACCGGCATTGCACTGATATACAGGATTCCCTGATTCTGAACAAAAGCAAAAGCCCGGAGCAGCAGCACCAGGCTTTCACTTTTAGGGAAATTAAAGACGGTTGTTATACCTGTGAATCACCCCTTTTCCTTTTTTACTGCCTTCGCTGGCAATGTACAGCGCGCCGTCCTGGCCAAAAGTAAGGCCCTCTGCCTGTCGGAGCATCTTTTTAT
Organism: Pontibacter sp. BAB1700; assembly: GCF_000277005.1. NCBI lineage: Bacteria > Pseudomonadati > Bacteroidota > Cytophagia > Cytophagales > Hymenobacteraceae > Pontibacter > Pontibacter sp. BAB1700. The sequence continues at coordinate 7,993 of NZ_AKIS01000176.1, forward strand.
CCAGGTCAACAGTTTTGGAGATCTGACCTTCTCTGGTAATCACGTACAGCCTGTTGTTCACGGCATCCAGCATGTAAAATTCGCCGCTAGTCGGGTGCAGCTCCAAGGAGGAGGGTTGCAACACATCATAGCCTGATTTCTGTTTTTTGCCTTTTGTGGGTGTCTGCACCTGATCCAGGGAAATGCTGGTGACGGGTTGAGGCAGGAATTTCTTAGAGTCCAGTGAAAAAGCATAGATACCCTTCTGCGCTTTCAGCTTCGGGTCGTAACCCTTGGGAGCCAGCAGCAGCTGGTTGTGCTCTTGGTCATAGGCGAGCCCTTCGATGTTGATAGTAGCCGGAAAGGAGGCTTCGTATACCTGCACGGTCGGCTTAGTGTTTCTGAACCCGACCACTTCAAACAGGGTGCCGTCACTCCGCACGATATAGGCGTTCTCACCGGCCACTGCTATACCTTCATAGTCGCCGGGGCCAGCAAATGGAATCTCCTGACTGATCGCTTTCTGGTCCAGGTTATAGATAAAGATTGTTCCTACTTCATCCTGCACACAGGCCATACTTCCATCCGGGAGCATGCCGATGCCAGATACTTCACGAAGCACCGGCGGTAAGTCCCAGCGCAGCTCCGGCGTACCCAGGTCATCGGTCGTCGTTGCGCTACTGCTTAGAGGTAGGAGTGATGCCGACTGTTTCCTGATCGGAGTGGCGGCATTAGCAGACCTATCCAGCAGTTCGCCCTTTTCATTGAAGCGCAGCCAGATGTCCCGGGTTCCTTTTTCCAGTTCGATCACAAAACTTGTCAGGCTGCCTTCCTGCACCCGATGTACCTCGTCTATTTTATAGCTCTTAAACTCCTGCTGCAACTGGGCTGCTATTCTTTTCGGGAGGTATTGTTCTTCAATCTCTTCAGTGTAACTGAGCAAAGTGCCGTCTTCCCCAAATAGCGCCTTCCGCTCCCGGCCGCTGATCTTGAATTCAGCCTCGTACAGACTATCCACCCTGTCCCATTCCACACGTTTGATGGTAGGGTAGCTTTCTACAAATTTGACCTTAACGGCATCCGGTACGTTTCGGGCAGACCAGTCATGATCGCAGCTGCTCAGGATGGTGCCTGTCATGAGCGCCATCGCCCACAAATGTGTATGTTTCATAGTATGGTTCTTAATTCTTCTTGTATCTGTTAGATTATACTGCGGGAATTTGAAGCAATTCTGAAGAATGGGGGTATCAGGCGATTTTTTTTCTGAAAATTTAACCGGAGCACGTGCAGGCCCTCTTCATAGGTATAGGAAGGTTGTAATTGATAGAGTTCGCTGATCTTGCTGACAAGTGCCAGTCCAATACCCAGTGACCCGGAAAACTTGCCGCCGCTTCTGAAGCGCTCAAACAAACTCACCGGCTCATCCTGTAGCGCTTCGCCTGAGTTTTTGATACAAAGTTCGTCTGCCTGCAGGTTGATCCGGATGATGCCACCCGTACTGTTATGCCGGATGGCATTAAGCAGCAGGTTGGATATCAGTATCTCGCAGAGGCCAGTGTTCATCTCCACAAAAACAGGTTGCATCGCTTCTATCTCAACCTGGATATCGTGCATCTGCATCATTTCTTGCAACTGATCGAGTTGCTCCTGCAGCAACTCATGCAGAGGGATGGCTTCATTTTCTGAAAACTCCCTGTTCTCGATGCGGGTCAACAGAATGAGCGAACGATTGAGTCGCGACAGGCGGTTGATGGAGGCGTGCATCTCGTCCAGCATGGCTGCCTGCTGCATGGTCAGGTTGTCGGACTGCATGAATAGCTCCAGTTTGTTGCTCACAATCGCCAGGGGCGTCTGTATTTCATGTTGAGGCGTTTTCAGTGAATTCTTTCAGGTTGAGGTAGTCATTGTGGATCTTGCCGGTCATGGCCTGCAGCACTTCATTCAGCTCCTGAAACTCCTGGGTGTTGGATGGCTTCAGTACAAGCGGTTTTCGCTGTGTCAGGCTGTAGCGCTTCGCTCGCTCCAGTGTATCGTAGAAGTTTCGCCAGTTGTATTTGTTAATGAAGTAGTTCACCCCGGCCAGCCCGACGAGCAACAGCACAAATATCCAGGCCATCGCCAGCATGGTGCTCTCAAACAGGTCCTCGAAGTCCATCAGCGACTTGAGGATGGTGTACTCAAAGGGTTTGCCGTCCTGGTAAGTTGTGAATGTGAGTTTGCGAAAGGGCACATACTCTTCATCGTAAGTGCTGAAGATCAGTGTATCCGACAGCGCTTCGAGGGCTCCGGCGTTTGCACTGGTTTCCCTGACAATGATGGCCTCCGATATACCTGAGGTTACGCTGGGCAGTTCATTGTGCCGCCGGATGTACTCGATGATGTTCTCTTTGTCAGTAAAGAGCTGATCATCTACTTCGTCGTAAATCTCTGTCTGCAGGATCTTGTAAAAGCTCAGGCCTCCGAGCAGGAACACGATAACCGAAACCAGGAGGTAGTAGAGACTCGTCTTGGTGAGAATACGCATTAGAAGCTGAATTTATAACCCATGCCATACACGGTTGTGATGGGGTCCTCGCCACCTGCCTCCACTATTTTGCGTCGCAGATTTTTGATGTGCGTGTACACAAAGTCAAGCGAGTCGAGCGTTTCGATGTGGTCACCCCACAGGTGCTCGGCGATGGAGTCTTTGGTGAGCACCCTGTTTTTGTTTGTGACAAAGTAAAGGAGCAGGTCATACTCTTTCTTGGTCAGCGTGAGCTTGCGTCCCTGCACCAATGCCTCCGCCGAATCCGGGTGTACCTCCAGGCTCCCGATCTGGATCACTTTCTGTCCGTTGAAATTCCGGCGTCTGATCACGGAGCGCAGCCTGGCGTTGAGTTCTGACAGATGGAACGGTTTGGTCAGGTAGTCGTCTGCCCCGAGCTCAAGTCCTGTGATTTTATCGTCGAGCGCATTCTTAGCAGATATGATGATGATGCCCGTGTCGGGGCTGTTCTTTTTGAGGAGCCTCACCAGGTCAAGCCCACTGCCACCCGGCAGGGTCAGGTCAACCAGCACACAGGTATAGTGCTGATCTGCCAGCAGACGGGCCCCGTCGCGGTAGTTGAGTGCAGCGTCGCAGGTATAGCCGCCCTGCTGCAGGTAGGACACCATGGAAGCATTCAGGGCTTGCTCGTCTTCAATTATCAGCAGTTTCATTCAATCGTCTTATTTCGCGAAGTATACGGAAAGAACCCGAAGTATATGAAATGAATCTGAAGACAATCTGTATTTGATCAGGCTAAGCGAACATTATCCAAATACTGTTGGCGTAACGTATGATGAAACAAAACTGTACCCGTGGTGGGGCAAGAGAATCAAATTTTGTCAAATCAGGACAATCTCAGAAGTAGCTCCGTTGGCAGAAACGATACAAAATTCAACTCGGGTCATCGTGCTATACCTGACTTAAAACCAGCGGATGCGCTTTTCTTTTTTCTCTTCCTGCTTTCGCTTTCTTTCTTGTTTTTTTCGTTCGCGGTTGCTCTTCGCCTGGTTTTTCCAGTCTTCATAGGTTTTCACAACCCGGTCAGCTATCCGGTCAAAAATGTTCTCTGGTTCTGGTGGTGCGTCGCGGTAAGACGCACAGCTGAGCATACCCTGCAAGTGAGAGGGCAGCGGTGCAAAACGAACTGTACGCAGACTGGCAAATTCTTTGTCTTGGGCTACCCGTCGCATGTACTCGCCCCACACCGGCATGGCCGTGCGCGATCCCTGGCCTTCGCTGATCGTTCTGAACCTGACCTTCGGACTTTCGGCCCCAACCCAGACACCTGTCACCAGCTCAGGGGTAATGCCGATGAACCAACCATCTGCGTGCTCCTGTGAGGTACCGGTTTTGCCGGCAATATCCATGCGCAGACCATACTCAGTTCGCAGGCGGGCGGCGCTGCCTTCTTCTACCACACCCTGTAGCAGGTGCAGCATGATGGCCGCATTGTCACGCGACAACACCCGTTGTGTTCCGCTGCCGCTGCGATGCTGGTGTACTACGCGGCCCTGCCTGTCCTCTATACGCTCAATGTAGATAGGTGCCGTCTTATACCCACCGTTGGCAAAAGCCGAGTAAGCGCTCACCATTTCCAAGAGCGAAAGGTCCGCCGTGCCCAGTGCCAGCGAAGGCACCCGTGGCAGGTCCTGCTGTATACCCATGCGCCTGGCCAAGGCAACGGTGCGGTCAACACCCGTTTCCAGGATCAGGTGCGCTGAAATGGTGTTGACGGACTGTGCCAGTGCACCACGCATGGTATACTCGCCACCGTACTGCCCGTTGGAGTTTCGTGGCGACCAGTCGTCATACTCGGGGTAAGTCGTCAGTTCATTCGGGAAATAATTGCAGGGATCTATGCCTTTCTCGAGAGCGGCAGCATACACAAATGGCTTGAAAGTGGAGCCAACCTGACGGCGGGAGCGCACATGGTCATATTTAAAAGCGTGGTGGTTGATGCCGCCCACCCAGGCACGCACATAGCCGGTAGCGGGCTCCATCGACAGCAGGCCGGTGTTCAGAAAGCGCTGATAGTAAGCGAGGGAGTCCATCGGGGTCATGGACTTGTTGCTGTTGCCTTTCCAGCTGAAGACCGGCATGTTTACCGGCTGCCGGAAATTCTCCAGCACCTCTTCATCGGAGGCTCCGTTTGCCTTTAGTTTTTTATAGCGATCCGAGCGCTGCATGGCCAGCTGCATCACCGATGCATCCGAACCCAGGGGGTACGGCCTTTCCAGTGCGCATCAAATTGCTGCTGCAGCTGCGCCATTTTTTTGCGCACCGCCTGCTCGGCATGCCGCTGCATGCGGGAATCAATGGTGGTATAGATCTTCAGTCCGTCTGTATACAGGTTGTAAGGCTGCCCGTTCTGTTTGCGCTGGGAGGCGGCCCACTGCACCAATTCCTGCCGCAGCTGTTCCCGGAAGTAAGGGGCCATGCCGTCGTTGTGGGTGATATAGCGGTAGTTCAGTTTGAGTGGCAGTTGTTTCAGCGAGTCAGCCTGATGGGGGGTTAGGTAGTCATACCGGGCCATTTGGTTGAGTACCACATTCCGGCGCTTCAGCGAGCGCTCCGGGTACAGACGCGGGTTATAGCTGGTCGTGGCCTTCAGCATACCGATCAGCACGGCTGCCTGCTCTGTCCTGAGTGAGTCGGCAGTTGTGTTGAAGAACCGGCGGGAAGCCCGCTCAATGCCGTAGAGGTTGCCGCCCATCGGCACTGTGTTCAGGTATAGCTCGAGCAATTCCTGCTTCGAGTATATACTTTCCAGCTTGCGGGCAATGATGATCTCGCGCATCTTGTTGACCGGCATATCCCAGAGGCGGTAGCCTTTGCGCGGAAAGAGGTTCTTGGCCAGCTGCTGGCTAAGGGTACTACCTCCGCCAGAGCTTTCCTGGCCCATCATCAGCGTCTTCACAAACACCCGCGCCAGGCTACGGGTGTCTACGCCGCCGTGCTCATAAAAACGCACGTCCTCCGTAGCAACCAGCGCATCAATGGCTACAGGCGCTATATCATCGTAGCGGATGTTGGTGCGGTCCTGGATGTAGTAGCGACCGAGCAGGACCCTGTCTGCTGAGTATACCTCAGAGGCTGTGTTGTTCTGGATTGCCTTCAGCTGTGCGCGTGAAGGAACGGCACCACCCACTATCCCTGTAAACACTGCCAGGTAAAAGATGGTAAATGCGAGCAGCAGAAAGAGCGCTCCTTTCAGGGCAAAGCGCAGCATAGAACGCAGCTCTGACAAACGAGGCTTTAAGGGGTTAAACTGACGTATCGCCTGCCATTTTTGCTTCCAGTATGCACCTGTTAGCTTTGGCTTCTGACTTTGGAAGAACAGTCGGAATTGCGTGCCCAGAAATGTGAGCACGGGCACTAGAAGGCCGTATGTGATTAATTTTATTAGCTTTACGAGCAAACGCTTCATATAAGGTAAGTTTTGCGCAACTGCTGTGGCAGCCGCCGCCAGGAAGCAGGCAATAACCACGCCATACCTTTCCTGGTTTTTTCAGAGGCCTTACGGGTAAAAACACTTTCAGGACACCTGAATTTGTTTCTTAGCCACGGCTGACAACGCAATTAACCTGCATTTTATTCAATTTGTCCCTAACGTGCAACGGCTCCTGTGTTCAGTGCCATATCTCCTTAAACCTGTACCTTCAAAAGGCAGTATGTGATTTCGGATGCGTGATGCTGCCCATCATATTTTTAAATGAGGTAGCAAACGCCTGGTCGTGTAAATTAGTTATAGCCTGATATTATAGGTAGTTTTGTACAAGCGGCTTTATGCAATAGATTAATTTATACCTACAGCCGTTCACCCAATGCCCTATCACATGAACTTAGATCAGATCCTGCAGCTGGTAAACCAGACGACACAAACCGTCATTCAAGATGAGGCTCCCCGTGTGGACCAGGAGGCACAGTGGCCCGAAGAAGGCATCAGGG
>NZ_AKIS01000177.1:0-6932 GCF_000277005.1 Pontibacter sp. BAB1700
GTATTACCGCAATAAGATCCTGACGAGCCTGGAGGAAAACGGGCCGGGCAATACACAATTTATGCTCTTGCAGGGTCTGATGAAGCTCCGCCAGATTGCCAATCACCCTTCTATGACTGACCCGGCCTATGAAGGCGAGTCGGGTAAGTTGAAAGAGGTGATGCGCATGACCAAGAGCATAGTGGCCAAGGGGCACAAGGTGCTTATTTTCAGCCAATTCGTGAAGCACCTGGAAATAATACGGCAGGTGCTGAATGAAAAGGAGATCACCTACGCATACCTGGACGGTAATACCAAAAACCGCCAGCAGCAGGTAGAGCTCTTCCAGAATGATCCAAGCATACAGGTGTTCCTGATCTCGCTGAAAGCCGGTGGTGTGGGCCTTAACCTAACCGCTGCCGACTATGTGTTCATCCTGGACCCATGGTGGAACCCGGCTGTAGAGGCGCAGGCCGTGGACCGTGCCCATCGTATCGGGCAGCAGAACAAGGTGTTTACTTACAAGTTCATCACCAAAGACACCGTGGAGGAAAAGATACTGGCACTGCAGAACCGGAAGATTCAACTCGTAACCGACCTGATCAGCACCGACGAAAACATCATCAAGAGCCTGACGAAAGAGGATATTGACAACTTGTTGAGTTAACTTTGATTGTTAAATTGTTGATAGTTAAATTATTGGTTCGGTAACATGTGAAAATACCGAAGCCGCAGCATGTCGAGTGTTGCGGCTTTTCTTTTGTGCTTACAGTAAGATAGTAGGTATAACCTTATGGTTAATGTTTGGTTATTAGAGGTAGTTCTTAGGTATAGCCCGGCTCGCAGGTATAGAGGGAAGGCCCACGTTTTCACCGACTTTTGCCAATCACCCCTGGCTCGGCAAGTGCTAATTAAGCTGGCTATACCTGTTTAAAAGCCACAAGCTACTATTTTCCCCCGCTCATTGGAGCGGCGACAGGTGCAAATGCGGGACAACAATTTAAAAATCAGCAATTTAGCAGTCAAAAAAAATGCTCCTCCACCTAAAAACTACTGTGCAGCAAGACTTTCTGAGCGTTTTTAATGCTTTTGATGAGCAGCTGTTCAGGAAGCTGGCGCCGCCTTATCCGCGGCTGAAGCTGCTGCGGTTTGATGGCATTGATGTAGGAGACGTGGTAGAGGTGGAGCTGCAGACAGGGATAAAAGCCTTCCACTGGACCAGCCTGATTACGGAGCGGGAAATAACGGACACAGCTGCTTGGTTTGTGGACGAAGGCCAAGAAGTGCCCCCACCCCTCCGCAGCTGGCGACACAAGCATTTAATTACGAAGCAGGGCAGCGGCGCTGTTATCCACGACATCATTGACTATAGCACAGGGTATAAAGTACTCGACTTACTACTGTATCCGCTGATGCTAGTTGCCTTTGGAATGCGCTGGCCGGTGTACAGGAGGCTATTCAGGCAGGTATAATTTAGCTGAAGCCTCAGATATAGATAAGCTCATCAGGTATAGGTATACCACGGGATCAGCTCTGTAGTAAAGAGCCAAATCTTTAAAACCTTTGCTATACCCTTTCAGTTAAGTGCAGAGAAGAAATAATCTCCTTAAATTAGGGTATGACAAAGGCGACCATTATCGGTTCAGGTATAGGAGGCATCGCCACGGCTATCAGGCTGGCGGTGAAAGGCTATGACGTGACTGTTTTTGAGGCCAATGCTTCATTTGGAGGCAAGATGCACCAGTTCGACCTGCAGGGCTACCGCTTTGATGCCGGTCCTTCGCTGTTCACACTGCCGCACCTCGTCGACGAACTCTTTACCCTGGCGGGTCGCAATCCATCCGATTACTTTACCTATACCCGCCTCGACCCGATCACGCACTACTTTTGGCCCGATGGCAGTCAATTGAAGGCCTATGCCGATGCTGAGGCCTTTGCCGTTGAGGCGGAGCAGCAGCTGGGGGTAAAGGCGCAGGATGTACGGGATGTTCTGGCCAAAAGTGCCCGGCTTTACAAGGGCACGGCTGATACCTTTCTGCACAAATCCCTGCACCGGCTCGATACTTACCTGAGCGCTGATGTGCTTAAAGCCTTGGGTTGCCTGTCGGACCTGGGGCTGACGACGACCATGCACGATGCCAATACCAGGCTGTTCAAGGACCCGCGCTTTGTGCAATTGCTCGACCGCTTTGCCACCTATAACGGCTCCGACCCTTACCAGGCACCGGGTACACTCAATCTGATCCCGCATCTGGAGCATAACATAGGCGCTTTCTACCCCAAAGGTGGCATTTACAGCATAGCTGCCAGTCTGGTGAAGCTGGCCGAGGAGCTGGGCGTGGCCTTCAGGTATAACGAACGGGTGGAGCGGATCATTACCCAAAATGGCAAAGCAACAGGTATAGAAACCAGCTCCGGCAGGTATAGCGCTGAGGTGGTGGTGAGCAACATGGATGTGGTACCGACCTACCGCCGCTTGCTGCCCGACCAGCCTGCACCGGAGCAGACGCTGCAGCAGCCGCGCTCCAGCTCTGCATTGATCTACTACTGGGGTATAGCCCGTGAGTTTCCGGAGCTGCACCTGCACAACATCTTCTTCAGCCAGGACTACAAAAAGGAGTTCGAGCACATCTTCCGGCACAAGTCCATCAGCCCGGACCCGACCGTGTATGTGAACATCACCTCCAAAATGGAAAAGAGCGATGCGCCTGCCGGTTGCGAGAACTGGTTTGTGATGGTGAACGTGCCGCACCACCAGGGGCAGAACTGGGAGCAGCTCATCAGCACCACCCGCCAGTCCGTGACAGATAAGCTCAGCCGTATGCTGCAAACTGACCTAAGCAAACTGATCGCCTGCGAACAGGTGCTGGACCCATTGCTGATTGAGCAGCAGACTTCATCGTATGCGGGGGCACTCTATGGCAGCAGCTCTAACAACCGCATGGCGGCATTTCTGCGGCACCCGAACTTCAGTTCTAGACTTAAGGGGCTTTACTTCTGCGGAGGCAGTGTGCATCCTGGGGGAGGTATACCACTCTGCCTGCTTTCTGCCCGTATAGTAGGAAGTCTTCTACCAGTCGTAACACCAGCTAACAAATCTAAACAGCATGCCTGATACCACACAAACATATCAACCGGCTATACCTCTGCAAGAACGGCTTAAACCCTATGCCTTTGGCATAGCTTTAGGTGTGTTGGCTATTTTCCACGCAGTGGGCTTTTGGGGGCTGATGTTTAGTGGCGAACCCGAAAAGTTTCAGCGGCTAACACCCATGAACCTGCTCCTGACTAACTTCCTGCTCTTTTCCTTTCACAGACGCTGGAATGTAGCCTTCATACTCTTTGCGGTTATAATCATGGCAGCTGGCTTTTTTGCGGAGGTGCTAGGTATACACACCGGCTTACTATTTGGGGACTATGCTTATGGGGAGTCTTTAGGTATAAAAGTGCTGGACGTGCCGCTGCTGATCGGGCTTAACTGGCTGATGCTCGTTTACACTTCAGGGCATTTGGTTAATATGATACAGCTGTATTGGCTTGCCAAAGCTGTGCTGGCTGCGCTGCTTATGGTCGGGCTCGATTTCTTTCTGGAGCCGGTGGCTGTGGCTTTTGACTTCTGGGACTGGTATGGAGGGCGTATTCCATGGACTAATTACCTAGGGTGGCTGGGACTGTCCTTCCTGTTTCAGGTGTATTTTCAGAAAGCCCCTATCTACAAGCACAACCGATTGGCGCCTTACGTTTACCTGGTACAGGCCGTGTTCTTCATCAGTATCTGGACCTTACTGTAGGTCAACTCGGGACAGATTAGAGAATAGCTTGTAAGGCGCCTTGTATTATGTTACATTTGCATGCTTTAAAATACAAGTTAATATAATATATACATCAAGCATTTAACTGCGTAATGAGTATATACCTACTCCATGCATAAGCTTGATGATCTACCCTACTCCATGACTTTTTTAGAAACCATATTAGGTGAACTCCTGCAGATCTTTAAGCGGGAAGGCATAGATGCGAACTCAGATGCAGACCTGATCAGGAAGCTTGACATCCGTCAGTCAACTTTTCAGGAGCTTTTCTCGAGCCGTGAGAATATGGTGAAGCAGGTCATTCTGTACGATATAGAAGTAGAAAACAAAAGGCAGATGGAAATGCTCTCCAAGGCTACGAACCCTGTAGAGGAAATTATGCTGCTTCTGCAGGATGGTATCAGAAGTATAAAGCAGGTGAACCCCGTTTATATTGCAGATCTGCAGAAATACCCGGAAGCCTGGCAGTTGAGCATGCAAAATGTAATTGACAACAACCAACATGTAAACGCTGAGATTCTGAACAGAGGGATACTGCAGGGTTACTTCCGCAAAGACATCAACCTCCAACTGGTTACAAAGATCATTCTGGAGCAGTTCTTTATGATGATCAACCCGGTATCATTTCCGCCTGCAAAGTATGATCTGGCAGAAGTGTTCCGCAGCATCTACCTGTACTATGTGCGCGGCATTTGTACGGACCTGGGAGGAAAACTGGCAGAATCATATTTCGCAAAGAATAACATGTAGACAGAAAAATACGCTATAAAAAAGCATCAGGCCCCGAAACAGTTCGCTTCGAGGCCTGATGCTTTTAAAAGTTATCAGTTATAGGTTTAGCTGATAGAAACGCGCACCTTTTTCGTGTACTCACGCAGCGCCGTCTTGAAATCGACGCCGTTGTCGTTCATGTAGTTCAGGATCCAGGCAGCAGCTATCACGTGTGTCAGCTGTTCGCCTTCGTCATCTCCTTCTACTTCAATGGCAAGCGGCTGCTCCTCCATCAGGGCCTCTTCGGCTGCCGTCAGGTTTTCCAGCGACTCAGTTTCTACCAGTTTCTTGATTGCGGGTATCTTCATTTCTTAAACAGTCAGTTTGTTGATCAGATCACGTACAGCTTCTTCTTTGCTGGCGGCCACTGTATCTACCAGTTTGCCACTCCTGAATACGGCAAAGAAAGGCAGGTTGGTCACGCCAGCCAGTTTGCGGGCCTCAGGACTTGTTTCAGCATTCACATCCACGAGGCCACATTGGCAAAAACTTCTTCGTCAGACATGCGCTTGAACTTAGGCGCAAACAAACGGCAGCTGCCGCACCAGTCAGCGTAGTATTTCACTACCACGTTTTGGTTTGAGTTGAGTACGTTATTGAAATCGTTATCGGTTGCTACTATTACAGCCATGTTATTCTTTTTAAAGATTAAACATCAGATCAGGTATTGCCTAATCATACTAGGTGCAAAGTTAAATGTTTCAGACCAAACATGCAGTGATGTTTGTCACCATTGCACGGTTGTCCGGGCTAAAACAGCAACACAGAAGGATTGTTTAGCGGGGGCGGCGGCTTTTCTTGGGCTGGTCGTTGAGGTAGGCCACCAGGTCCATTTTGTCGAATGTAAGCTCCCACATACCCATCAGGTCACCTTTCCTGTAGCCAGTGGCCTGGTCCTGTGTGTATTTTTCTTTGATCAGAGCATAATCGGTTTCGCTTACATCCTGCCCCACTGTGCATGGCAGCTGAGGCAGCTCTCGTCGCGCAGGTAGATCGGGGAGGTATAGCGGATCTCGTCCTTAGTCAGCGCCTCAACCTTTGACTCACGTTCCTGCCCGCTGCTATACCTGGCCAGCACCTGGGCTGTGGCGCCCTTTGGTTGATTTTGCGGGTTGCGTGGCTGCTCACTGAAGCGGCGTGAAATGGCTCCGAACTTGTGCTGCAGCGCTTCTACTTCCTCGTAGTTCTCGGGTTGGCAATAAGGTATAGCGGCCTCCACTCCTCCCTGCGCAAGGTGCCCGGTCAGGCGTTGGACGTGCAGGCGCTGCGCTACCACCACAATAGAGTCACCATGCTTCAGGGCGGCATTGAGGATATCCTGCTGGGTGAGGCGCTTGATCTTGTGGCGTTCCAGTTCCTGTGCGATTTCCTTTCCTCCCTCTATGGGTTTTACTTTCACATCGCAGCTTGAAACTAACAGGGATATACTTAGGGTTATGATGGCAGACAAAGAGCGGCTGTTGAACATCTTTCAGAGCAAATTTGTATTAATATAAGCTAGAGATAAACCCAGTGCTTGATACTTATGTTTTATTACTTCAACGCCAATTTAGTATCTTTGCAGCTATAAAACCATAACAGAACGATGTTAGATAAATTAGAAGCCATTAATCACCGGTTTGAGGAGGTGAGCCAGCTGCTTATCCAGCCTGATGTGGCCAGCGACATGAAGAAATTCAAAGCGCTGAATAAAGAGTATAAAGACCTTGACAAGATAGTAGTAGAGTATAAGAAGTACCTCAACATCCTGAGCAACATCGACAGCGCCAAGCAGGTGATCGCGACGGAGAAAGACGAGGAGTTCCGTGAGATGGCCAAGGAGGAACTGGACGAGCTGCTCCCACAGCGTGAGCAGATGGAAGAGTTGCTGAAAGAGTTGCTCATACCAAAAGATCCGAACGATAGCAAGGACATCATCATGGAGATCCGTGCTGGTGCCGGTGGCGACGAGGCTTCTATCTTCGCTGGTGACCTGTACCGTATGTATACCCGCTTCGCTGAGAAGATGGGCTGGCGCACCGAACTGATCGATGCCACAGAAGGTACGTCGGGCGGCTACAAAGAAATTATAGTGGGTATGTCCGGCGAGGACGTGTACGGCAAGCTCAAGTTTGAGTCGGGTGTGCACCGTGTGCAGCGTGTGCCTGCCACCGAAACGCAGGGTCGTATCCATACCTCGGTTGCCTCTGTGGTAGTACTGCCAGAGGTAGAGGAGTTTGACATCGAGCTCGACATGAATGACATTCGCAAGGACTTGTTCTGTTCTTCAGGCCCGGGTGGTCAGTCAGTAAACACGACATATTCAGCCGTTCGTCTGACGCACTTACCAACCGGTTTGGTGGCTCAGTGCCAGGATCAGAAGTCGCAGCT
>NZ_AKIS01000178.1:0-7001 GCF_000277005.1 Pontibacter sp. BAB1700
ACGCTCTGTGATTGCGGCCGGAAAGATGAAGATCGAGGAGATCGAAACCGATATCATACCGAAGCTGCAGGACGAGGTGGAGAACAGCGGGCAGGACGAACTGGCCGTACAGCGCCTGAGCGATATGATCGCCTTTAAAGAGCGGCTCGAGAAGAAGGTACACGACTTCACACTGTCGCACACCATTGCTACGCAGTCGATGCCGCAGATCCGCATGATCCAGACCACGAACGATGTGCTGGCTCAAAAGATCCAGAACTCTATTGTGACGGTTATACCGGTATGGCGTCAGCAGGTGGCGATTGCGCTCGGTCTTGAGAAGCAGCGCAAGGCCCTCGAGATCCAGAAAAAGGTGACTGACACCACCAACGAAATGCTCCGCAAGAACTCGGAACTCCTGAAGAAAAACGTAGTGATCGCGGCGCAGGAGAATGAACGCGGCATCGTGGATGTGGAGACGCTGAAGAAAGTGAACAAGGACATGGTGGAAACGCTCGACCAGGTGATCAAGATTTCGGAAGAGGGCAGCAAGAAACGGGCAGAAGCCGTAAAAGAACTGGCGCAGGTGCAGGAAGAGCTCAACAGCAAGATCATCGGCACCTTCGGCAAGTCCAAGCAGATTGAAATAGAATAATGATATACCGAGGCGATAAGAAAGAAGAACTAGCCGTCCGGCACCGCATCCTGAGCGACGAGCAGGAGGCGGTGCTGGACCTTTATATCCAGCATATCGACAACCTTTTCGAAGAGATGAAACTCTCGGAGAAATTGCAGGTCGAAATTGAAACCCAGCACCTCAAACGCATCCTGTCTAAATGATCCGATTTTTTCGTTCTTTTTTCGGGCTGGAACAGGAATCGACCCGCACGGTCATGGACCATCCAGGTGCCGCTGACGCCCGCGCCATGCAGTATATCCGTGCTTCCAATGCCAGGCTGAATGCCCTGCACAGGCTGTATGAAAGGTATAGGCATACGCCGCATGCCGATAAACTGCTGGCTGTGTTCGAAAAGACCAAGCTGGTGCACAACTACCTCGTTACCCGCAAGCGCATACAGGAGTTGGAGCTGTTTCATGTGCAGAACACGGAGCATTTCATTAACACCTTCACAACGGTGATCAACGTGCACGAGCGTCATATCAAAGACAGCTATGTGCCGGAGCGGGAAAAGCCGCAGCCGCTACCACAGGTACAGAAGCCACGTCCGCAGGGACAGGCACCAGCACAACCTGCTGCACCACGTCCAGCCCCAGCCAGGCCAGACAATCCCGGCCAGCCTTTTGAGTCGAAGGTAGAGCAGGTGCTCAAGCGCATCGAATCCGAAACGATTAAGGGCATCTATACCGCGCAGAAAGTAACCGAGATGGTGAAGCGTGTTGCCAATCAGGCACCCATGGCACCGCCAGACGTGATGCAGGCCAAGGTACCTACTTTGGCTGTACCGACCATCGCCATTGACACCTACTCCCGCGTGTTCTATTCTCCTGAGTTAGAAGGTGGTGCCACCATGTCACGGGAAATAGCCTTTACTTCGTCGGATGCGGACAAGGATGTGTTTTTGCAGCATGTCGCAAGCAAGTTAGCGATTGGTAAAGGGGAGCTGAGCTATATCGGCAATACGATGCTGGCTATACCTGATACCAAGGGGCCGAGTCCGGCCCGGCATGTCCCGATCGTGCACTGGCGGGGCTTTCCGTATGCGGTCAGTTTAATGGATTACCGCTTGTTTCCTGTGCGGATGCATCGGAAGAGTTTTTAATAAAAAAAGCCTCTGATGAATCAGAGGCTTTTTTATTGTTTGCAAAGAACTTTACGAACTACACGACAGCATTGAGCAGCCTGCTTTCTGTGTGGCCCACTCCGGTCGCGTCTGGAAGAACTCATCAAATTTGTCAGAGTACGGTTCTTTTATTGCTTCCTGTAGCTTTACAAACAGCGCATCATCACCCTTCTCCAATCCCTCGATGGCCTGATGCAGCAGGTAGTTGCGCAGCACAAAACGTGGGTTGGCTTTGTGCATTATTTCCTGCGAATCCGAACGCCTGATCTTGTTGGTGTTCAGTCGCTCCAGGTAATTGCTGATCAAGGTATAGAGCGCTGTTCTTTGCTCCGCTGTCAGGTCATCGTACAGAGCCTGCTTGAAGTGATCTGCTACTGCTTCTTCATCATCTACTGATAGCGGCAGGTCAATCAGCAACTGGTAGAAGATGGTCATGTCAGGCTGTATTTCTGACAGCGTTTTCTCGAACTGACTGATCAGGTCGCGGTCTAACTGCGACACCTGGTCTAACCCGAGTTTGCGGCCCATCATGCATAGTATTCCGCCCAATACACGTCTTTGAAAGAATCCAGTGTTGCTACCAACTTATCTTTGTCTGCCAGCGGCAGCAGGGCACCCGCCAAGGCACCCAGGTTCCAGTAACCAATGGAAGGCTGCTTGCCAAAGGCATACCTGCGGCCTGGCAGATCGGTGGTGTTCGGCGTGAAGTTCGGATCGTAATTATCTACGAAGGAGTAGGGGCCATAGTCAATCGTCAGGCCGAGGATAGACATGTTGTCGGTGTTCATCACACCGTGCACGAAGCCGACACGCATCCATTCCACCATCAATTTTGCAGTGCGATCCACGACCTCCTTGAACCAGTCGATCACTTTATTCTCCCCTGTGATGTGCGGGTAATAGCGACTGATGGTCCAGTCTACCAGTTGACGCAGGTTGTCTACTTCCTTGCGGGCATTCAGCATCTCGAAATTGCCGAAGCGCAGGAAGCTTGGCGCTACCCGCATCACGATCGCACCGGTTCATAGGCCGCATTGCCATTGTAAAACATATCGCGGAGTACAGGCTCACCCGTGCTCACCAGGCTGAGCGCACGGGTAGTCGGCACGCCCAGGTAGTGCATGGCTTCGCTCATCAAATACTCACGCACCGAAGAGCGCAGCACGGCACGTCCGTCAGCACGGCGGGAGTAAGGCGTGAGTCCTGCGCCTTTCAGCTGCAGCTCCCAAGTCTTGCCATTTGGAGCTTCCCATTCTCCTAAAGTAATTGCCCGGCCATCGCCCAGTTGACCAGCCCAGTTGCCGAACTGGTGTCCGGCATAGCAGGCGGCGTAGGGGTACATGCTGTCCGTAACGCGGTTGCCGCCCAGTATGTCAATCTCCTGCTGCTCCGTTGGCTTGGCTATACCTAGCTCTTCTGCGAGCGCATCAGACCAGGCCAGGAGCGTCACTTTCTCTACCGGCGTGGGTTTGGCTTTGCTGTACAATACACCCGGCGTCTGGCGTGGCGTAAGCTTCCCGCTGTCATCGCCCGGAAACGCCTCTAC
This sequence comes from Pontibacter sp. BAB1700, assembly GCF_000277005.1. Taxonomy (NCBI): domain Bacteria; kingdom Pseudomonadati; phylum Bacteroidota; class Cytophagia; order Cytophagales; family Hymenobacteraceae; genus Pontibacter; species Pontibacter sp. BAB1700. The sequence goes on from NZ_AKIS01000178.1 coordinate 3,328, forward strand.
AAATTCTTTTTTATAAATCTTTGAGCTCAACTGCTCCATCTCGTTCAGTTTTAGGTATAAGGTAGCTGGCTAAGGCATTTCATTTAAACCTTTTGCCAGCCTTTTCATTTCTCTTTAACATGTTTTGTGCAAGATTAGTTAAATTTAACGGACTTATCCTGTTTAGTACCTAGGCAGGGGGAGCGGCTATACCTTGCCACGCATCACCGAACAGACTTGCAATTTTATGTCAATCACTATATTCAGCCAGGGCAGAAACACGAGCCGCTGGGAAAATGCCCTGAAGGAGCGCCGTCCGGGCTTAGATGTACATGTTTATCCGGATACAGGTCCGGCATCGGAAGTTGAGTTTGCGCTGGCCTGGAACCATCCGCCGGGTGCCTTTGCTATGTTTCCGAACCTGAAGTGCATCGCCTCCACCGGAGCCGGTGTCGACCATATTCTGCGTGACCCCGAACTGCCGAATGGTGTGCAGATCACTCGCATCGTAGACGAGAACCTGACGCAGGACATGGCCACTTTTGTGACCGCCCAGGTGCTGAATCACGTGCGTGGCCTGCATCAATACAAAGAAGCGGAGCGCAGCCATACCTGGAAACAGCACAGTTACAAACGAACCGCCGATGTCGTAATCGGGGTGATGGGCATGGGCGTGCTTGGTACACATACGGCACAGCAACTTAGTAAACTCGGCTTCAAAGTTCATGGCTGGTCACGCTCTCCCAAACTGATAGAAGGGGTAGGAGCCTACGCAGGTTCAGAGGAACTGAATGCTTTTCTGGAGAGCGCCAACATCCTGGTCTGCCTGCTTCCTTTAACGAGCCAGACTGCTAATATTTTGAACAGAGACACATTCAGTAAGCTTCCAGAGGGAGCATATGTGATCAACGTAGCCCGTGGAGAGCATGTTGTAGATGACGATCTGATCGAAATGCTCGATGAGGGACATCTGTCAGGAGCCAGCCTGGATGTGTTTCGGGAAGAGCCGCTGCCGGAAGAGCACCCGTTTTGGGAGCATCCACTGATTCATGTCACGCCACATATTGCCAGCATTACCAATCCGGCTTCGGCAGTGTCGCAGATTCTGGAGAACTACGACCGCATGCGCCACGGGGAGTCACTCATAAATATTGTATCAAAAACCAAAGGATATTAAATGAACCCATTCCACTACGCCTTCAAAGTGAAGGACATTGAATCGACCCGCCAGTTCTACGTGGGTATTTTGGGCTGTAAAGAAGGCGCAGCACAGAGCACTGGATCGACTTCGACTTTTTCGGGCACCAGCTGTCTGCCCACGTGAGCGCCAACATACCGGAGCCGGATTACTGCGGACAAGTAGCCGGTATCAGTGTGCCGGTGCCGCACTTTGGCTGTCTTCTCAGCTACGAGCAGTTCGACCAGGTACGCGACCGCTTGGTGCAGCATGCTATACCTTTTGTGGTAGAGCCCTATACCCGCTACGAGGCCAGGTAGGTGAGCAGCGCACCATGTTCATCCTCGACCACAGCAAAAACCCGCTCGAGTTCAAAGCCTTCAAGAACCCGGAGGAAGTGTTTGCTTCGTAGCAAAGCCGGGAAGGTATAGGTTCTATACCTAATAAAAACAGAGCGGCCGCTTAGTTAAGACTAGGCGGCCGCTCTGTTTTTGTGGAGATGGTGTTTTTACAGCACCGTCAGCTTTTTAGTAACCAGTCCGCGTTCCGTCTGGATCTGCAGGAAGTACAGGCCGGCTTTGGCAGTCGGCAGGTTTATCTCCACCGCCTCGGGCCTTGGCCCGGTGACGCGGGTCTGGTGCAGGCGCTTGCCCAGTGCATCGTACACCTCGACCAGCTGCACGTCGAAGTCGGCGTGGCGCAGGCTGAGGGTGAACTGGCCCGAGTTCGGGTTGGGGTATACCTGTATGGCCTCGGCCGGAGTCAGCTCCTCTACCACAAAGTCGGCACTGCTATTTGCGCTGCCGCCGTAGCCGGTGATGGTCACCTTGCCGGTAGAGGCGCCTCGTGGCACTCTTACCTTATACCTGTCGCCGGAGGCTTCCAGCACCAGTGCTTCCTGTGCATTGAAGGTAATCCTATCCTGCTGTCCCATGATGCCGAAGTGCTCGCCTGTGATCTCCACCACCGTGCCCACCGAGCCCTTGGCCGGCTGCATGGCCGTGAATTTTGGGCCCGGGATCACCTCGAAGTGCGTCGTGCTTGCTGCCAGACCACCTGGTGTCTCGACTTTGATAAAGCCAGACTCTGCCTGCTCCGGCACCCGCACCGTGAGCTGCTGCGAGTTTGCCTCCAGCACCTGGGCTAGCGCCTGCCCGAAAAGAACTTTGTTACGCGCTTTGTCAGTAGCAAAGTTCTCACCTGTGATGGTCAGGCTGGCGCCCACAATGTCGGTCTCTTTGCTTATACCTGTTATACCTGGGGCGTACCACACGGTGTAGGCCGAGCCGCTCACGGCCTCGCCGCCTTTGGTGCTGATTCGGAAAGCGCCCGTTGCGGCGTTCTCAGGCACCCGCACCGAAATGCTACTGCCGGTAGTGCCCAGGATCTCACACTCGAGGTTGCCGAGTTTTATACCTTCGATCAGCTCGGCCTGCAGGTGCTCGCCTGTGAGCGTCACCGGCTGGCCCACCATGCCCTCTGGCGGGCCTGAAGGAGGCGAGCACCGGCGGCTGGTACACCTGGAACTTATCGGAGGAGGTCGCACCGCCGTCCGGGGTGATGACTTTTAGGGCACCCGTCGTGGCGCCTGCCGGCACCAGCACTTTCAGCTCGGTAGCCGAGGCGCTCACAACGGTGACGGCTTTGCCGTTGAGGTATACCTTGTTGTCGGCAGGAGATGCGGCAAAGCGCTTGCCCGTGATGGTGACCTCCGAGCCGAACCTCCCGGCGGCAGGGGCAAAACCTGCTATACCTGGCGTAGCCAGAACGTCCTCCAGGTTCACCCGCACAGACTCGTTTATCACCGGCGGCATGTCGTAGATGCGGTTCTGGGTGATGTTGGTGCGGATGGGGGAGTTGAAGTCGAAGAAGATGTCGGCGTAGTTCTCCACCAGCGTCTTCTCGGCAAGGTCCGCCCTGGGTTTGATGCTGAAGAGGATGTAGCCGTGACTGCCGGGCTCGTCAGCCGTGGAGTCGGGCAGCATGATGTTGTCGAAGGTCCAGGTGAGGACAGGCCGCCCCTTGCCTGTAACCTCCACACGACTCGGGTGGGAGGAGGCCCCCAGCTGCAGGGTGGAGAGGTCCAGGTGCTCGGAGAGGGTGTCCACCACCACCACGCGGTAGGCCACGTCGGTGCCCGTGTTCTGGAAGCGGATCTTGTACTTGAGGGCGGTGTTGGTGGGGGTGTAGAACTCCTCTGTGCGGCCCCGCGGCGTCACCAGCTTGTCGTTGGGGTCGTAGGAGTCGGTGATGGGCATGCACTCGGTTGACCTCTCGGCCTCCTCGTCGTCTGCGGGCAGCAGGTTGACAAAGCCCGAGGTCACGGTGGAGTCGGCGGCGACTCCGTTGCAGGGCTCCATCGTCACACTGGCTGCTGTGTTGTCGCCGTTGCCGGCGGGCTGGTCTGCCTCCAGGCGCCAGGTGTAGCCCGTGGAGGGCACCCAGAGCACCAGGCTGTCGCCGGCGGCCAGGCGGAACTGCTCCACCGAGGCCAATTCCCCGTTGGCGTACTTGCGGA
>NZ_AKIS01000179.1:0-13140 GCF_000277005.1 Pontibacter sp. BAB1700
GGCATTAATCTGGTAAGTATCACCGGCATCGTTCCAGGTGTTGTATACCTGCGCGAAGATGCGGGGTGTTACGATGCGGCCGTGCAGGTACTGAAAGGTCCAGCCATTGATCTGGTTACGACCGTTGTTCGTCACGCCAATGTTTGAGCCCTGCCCGATACCATAGTCCAGAATGATGTCCATGTTCTGTCTGGGGGTGTAGTATACAGCGGCATTGGCACGCTTGAAGTTGAAGTTGAAATCCACGTCGTACTCAGGCAATGCTCCCAGGGTGGCATTGTAAACGGTGTCAATGAACTCAAAATCCTTGCCTTCGGTATACTCTGCATTTACCTTATAAGCGAACTTGCTGTTGATGACACCGGCATGGCGGGCACGGGCTGTCAGCACATTTTGATTACCGGCGCCTAGTGTTACGGTTGTGCCTGGATAGCGCCGCGGATCTTTGGTGATGGTGTTGATGATACCGTTGTGCGCATTCGGGCCGTACAGTGCTGAAGATGGACCCAGAATTACTTCCATACGCTCAATATCCTCTTTTATCACGGTGTTGTAAAGGCCAGCCGGAAGGCCGGTGCCACCTGGCAGCATGGAATTTCGACCATCGGTCAGTTGGAACATCTTTACGTTGAAGGCATTGTTGAAGCCACGGGCATTGATGCCGATACCGGCCACACCAGATCGCACCACTTCCACTCCCTGTACCTTGTTGAGCAATTCACCCACGTTGAAAGAAGGCAGCTCCGTCAGGTCGCGCGACGAGATCACGCTGATGGCGGCAGGGGCTTCGGTCAGTTTCTCGGGCCTGCGGGAAGCGGTTACTACAATCTCTTCGCCCACCATATTAGTCATGTTCATGGTGACAGTGCCGATGTCGGTGGTCCCGCCTGAGGTTACGGTAATAGGCTGCCTTGGGAAATTGTACCCTACATAGGAAATGCGCAGATTATAGGTACCGGCAGGCACGTCCATGATGCTGAACTCACCGGCAGCATTGGTGGAAGCACCTTTGGTTGTTCCTTCGAGCAAAACAGTGGCCCCGGTCAGGGGCTCCCCGGTGTCGGCCCCGAGCACGCGGCCTTTGACACTGCCGCTTTGGGCGAGTGCTACCTGAGTCACTGCAAGGAGTGCAAACAGGAGAGTGTAAATTTTTTTCATGGCAATGTAGGTTAGATGTTTAAGGTTATCGTTTAGGTGCTATTTCAGGAATTCCCGGATAGCTTTGTTAAATGCATCGGCTTGCTCGTACTGCAGAAAATGCCCTGTTTCGGGCAACACCACCAACTGGCTGTTAGGTATGCGCTGTCGGGCGGCTTCGGCTACGGCTTGGGTTGTCAGGTTTGGATTGAGGTAGCGGTTAGGTATAAGGGCGTCCTGTGCTCCAAAGATGATCAGTGTGGGCACCTGCACCTGTGGCAACTGCTCGTATACCGGCTCATCGACCATAGCAGCCACGCTGCCTGCCACAGCTGCGCTGTAAGCCCCGAACTCAGCTGACTCGGCTATTTTCAGGCGGTCGTCGATCATGTACTGCACATCGGCAGGCATTTGGTGGAAGTTCACTTTGAAGTTGGCCACTACTTGCTCCGGGGTAGTTTTCTGCACGCTTTCCGGTGTCACCGTCATCTTAAAAAGCTGCTTCTCTTGCTCCGTGAAAGTCTCTATACCTGCAGGAGCGGCCAGCACCAGGTGTTTGATGCGCTGAGGCTCTTTCAGGGCGGCGGTAATGGCGATTTGTCCGCCCATGGAGTGGCCGACCAGCGTGGCTTGCTCCAGTTGCAGGGCATCCATCAGGGCTAACACATCCTCCGCATAAGTCGCCATACCTGCTGTTACACCTGTTTTGTCGGACTTACCGTAGCCGGGCAGGTCGATGGCGATGCAGCGGTAGTGCTGGCTGAGTGCGGCCACGTTCTTATCCCAGGCGGGCAGGTAGCTTCCCAGCCCGTGGATGAAAATAAGCGTCTCAGGACCTTTGCCCTCGTCGGTATAGGCTATGCGCACGCCGTTGGGCAGCGTCACTTTATTGACCGCATACTTGTAGCTCAGGCCCTCGAATACAGGGTCAGCAGCTGGTGCAAGGGCCGTGGCTGATGTGCTGGCAGTCGCTTGCGTGCTGGCTGTTTCTGTACTGGTGGTGTTGTGCATACCTGTTGAAGCTGCGGCAGGCTGTGCTGACTGACAGGCCGTGTGCAGGTATAGCAAGACGAGCGCGGTTAGGACAAGCTTAGTTTTTGAGCTCACTTTCATAAGTCGGTTCTGTTAAAAGTGAAGATTCTTCGGTTACTGGTTCTAAGGCGGGCTTCCGGAATACATAGTAAAAGATAAGGCCTACTGCCACCGATGCCAGTATAGCCAATGCGGCGGCTATACCTGGATTGCGCACGGGCGCCTGCATGTAAGTGGTGAGTCCGCCGTAGTACACGCCAAAGTGCACGATGACTGATGTAAGAGAAGCCGCCACCGGTGCAATGAGCGGGACACGCTTTAGGAACATGCCAAAGAGTACCGGCACAAAAGCCGCTGAGAAGTAAGCGTATACCCCGTTTTGAGCGAAGATGCCCACACTCAGATTCGGGTTCTGCAATTGGTCAAAAGTCAGCCAGATGGTAACAGCAGCCAACACCACAATAACGAGTCGGTTCACCATAACACCACGTGCCGTGATGTTATCACCAAGAATTGGGGTGAGAATGTCGGAGGTAATGGTGATGGAGAGTGACTGGATCAGGCCTTCTAAAGTGGAAAGGCCGGCTGAGATTAGTCCGAGTACCAGCAACAGCCCCACGTACACCGGAAACTCCCGCACCACATATGCCGACATGATACCATCCACGGGCAGTGGCTGCCCATTCACCGTCAGGTCGGGGAAAGAAAGGCGGGCATAAAGACCGGCGAACACCACCAGAAAGAACAGGGCCTCCACCAGCACGCCTGTTAACAGGTATAGGTTGACGTCCTTGTCATTTTTCAGCAAGAGCGACTTAGTGATGATGTGCGGTTGGCAAACAATGGCCACCCCAATGATCATCTGGCAGAAAATGATTTCGAAATTATCACGGAAAAGGAAACTCTGTGGATTGGTTGTGGAAACCAGCAACGGGTCGATGGCGGCCAGTTTGTCCAGAAAGCCGTGCACACCGTCGCTGAAATGCTGATAGCCGGAGCCTAAAAGTATAAAGGCTACGATCAGCATCAGCGTCGCCTGGATCATATTGGTATACACCATGGAGTTGGCGCCTCCGAACATCATGTAGCCAAACACAAATACGACGATACCCACGCATACATGCAGTTCGTTGAGGTTGAGCATGCTTGCCAATACTTTAGTGAGGCCCACACAGATCAATACAATGAAGGTAATCAGCAAGAGCGACAGAAAAGCGAAGAACATAGCATAGCCGCGGCTCTTGTAAACCAGGCCCATCCACTGGGCCATGGTCTGTGCCTTGACGGCAGTGCCCATCTTGCGGAAACCCTTGGTGAGTACTACCAGCGACGCCAGTGCCGCCAAAGGCAAAGCGATAGCCATAGAGATAACACCACTTATACCATAGAGTGCCACAAAACCCGGGTTGATGATAAAAGTAGCGGCACTTGTCATAGAAGCAGCTAATGCCAGCCCCACGGCAATTGGCGAGAAAGCCACATTGCCGAGGGCGTAATCAGAAATGGAGCGAATACGCAGCGCACCCCGTATCACAAAAAACAGGATAATACCTGCGTAAGCAACTACAAGTACCCAACCAGCTGTAACAAGCTCCGATGATGCCAGACTATTCATGTGCGAATGGTATTATTGCTAAGGAAATCTTGAAATAATTTAGCTAATAATAAACATTAACAGAAGCCTATACTTGCCAAACGGGAATAATTTGAGGTGAAATCGGTGAGAGTTGAGGTGGGGTGTTTTTACAGTATCTGCAGTCGCTTCAGCAAAGCATCGCGGTGCGTGTTGCCGATGGGGATTTGCTTGCCTCCGATCAGGATGGTGTTGTCTTCGATAGCTTCGATGGCGGTGAGCTGCACAATATAGGAACGGTGCACGCGCATGAACTGTGTGGCAGGCAGGCGTTGCTCCAGGTTTTTGAGACTCTGGCTCACTAAATGCAGGTGCGTGCGGGTCTTGATGTTGCAGTAGATGTCCTGCGCTTCTGCCCAGACGATGTCTTCGAGCATGACCTTCTCGAGGCGGTTGCGCACCTTTACAAACAGGGCGTCGTGCACCAAGAAATTGTCGGCTTCCACCGTATCGGTAGGCTGGGCAGGTATAGCCACGGCTTGATCTGGTTGCACTTGGCGGGTGCCGGCATTGTGAATGGCCAGCTCGATGCTGCTTTGCAGGGTTCGGGCATCGAAAGGCTTTACCAGGTAGGCATGTGGATTGGTCTGTTTGGCGCGGTCGATGGTGTCTTTATCCGAGAAAGCCGTCATGAAGATAAAAGGCACCTTGGTCGCTTTGGCCAGCATAGCAGCTGTTTCGATGCCGTCGAGTTTGCCGTCGAGTGTGATGTCCAGGATGATCAGGTCCGGTTGGTGCTGATGTACCTGCAGGAGTAACTCTTCGCCTGAACTTACCGCCTGACACACTTCATACCCCATCGACTCGAGCGAGAGCGACAAGTTCTGGGCAATCACCACATCATCTTCTGCAATCATTAACTTCAGGCGAGCCATAGGTAGGGTATAAGTGAAATTGGTCAGGTACGTCAGCTAAATATAGCAAAATGATTCTATAGGTGAAATGCTCAACTTACGGAAGTATAGTATAACTGAGATTATTTTGTAAATTGACGTATGCACTTGCTCCGCTATACCTGTTGTTTACCGCACCTGCTCAAGGTGCTCGCTTTGCTGCTGTTTCTCTCGGTAGCATTGCACGTACGAGCCCAGGCACCAAATACAGTGGATGTAACGGCTTCAGAACAAATAGTGGCGGATGCCCTACAGGTATACCATGATCCGGGCGCCAGCCTGAACGTGGATCAGGTGCAGAGCCGCTCTTTTGCGGCCAACAATCCTGATGCTGTGCTGGAGCCTGGTAAAACGGTGCATTGGGTGCGGGTGGTATTGACGAAACCGACCAACCGCGAACTAACTCGCCTGCTCTATGCCGGCGATTGGAGCCACCTGGAGCTTTATCAGCAAAGTGAAACAGGCTATACCTTGAAGCGAACAGGGCAACTCCTGCCTATAGGGGAACGTGACGTACCTTCATATAAACCTTATGTCCTATTAGAGCTCCTGCCCAACAGCACTACCACGCTATACCTGCGACTGCAGGGCGACATCAACCTGTATAAGCCGCAGGTGCTGCGGGTGCAGTTGCTGCTACCAGAGCAGGTGAGCGCCGCCAACAGCGACAGGTTGTTCGGACAGGGCATTTTCATCGGGATCATTCTCGTGATGACGCTCTATAATCTGGTGTTATTTGCCTCGGTACGCGACCGCAGTTACCTCTACTATGTGCTGGCACTGCTGGGCACGGGGCTGTACTTCATGTTCTACCACGGCTTCGCCATTGAGCTGCTCTGGCCAAATGCCCCGCTCTGGAATGCGCACAGCTTCCCGTTCATTGTCACCTTCAACGGCTTGTTCCGGGTGCTCTTCACGCGGCACTACCTCAACACACAGCGCACCATGCCGCTCTGGGACAAGGCGCTCACGCTGCTGGCGCTGCTTTACATACTGCCGGTAGGTATGGGGCTGTTGTCATACCTCACCCCGCTTGATCTACTGCAGGCCTGCGTGAGCCTGATCGGCATCATAGGTGGTTTGGTGCTGGTTGCCATGGTGCTGACCAGTATACAGTCGCTGCGACAAGGGTACAGGCCGGCACTTTACTTCCTGATCGCCAACATATTCTTTGTGGTTGGCGCCTTGCTGTTTATCCTGAAGGAGAACCATCTGGTACCTGATACCATCGTAACAGTGTATGCCGCCCAAGTAGGTATGGTGGCACAGGTAGTGCTGTTCTCGCTCGGTTTGGCCTACAGGCTGAACACCGTGACAAGTGAGCTCAATGCCAAAGTGCTTGAGAAAGAACGACTCGAGCGGGAGAAAGAGACCGAACGAAAGCTGCTGATCGAGCAACAGAAAAACGAGCTGGAGGTGACGGTTGCCAACCGAACGGCTGCGCTCCGCCACCGTACGCAGGAACTCAAAGACACGGTACGCAAACTAAAGGCCTCGGAGCACAAGCTGCGGCGGCTCAATTACTTTAAGGATCGCTTCTTCTCCATCATCTCGCACGACATCCGTACGCCGCTGGCCACGCTGGAGTCTTTTTTGAACATACTGGTGAACTTCTCGGATAAGATGAAGCCGGATCAGATGCAAAAACTGGCCACACATACCCAAGTGTCGGTGCGTAACCTGCAGGCCCTGCTCGAGAATCTGCTGCAGTGGTCGACGGCCCAAACAGCCTCCGGGCATCATGTGCGCTTCGAGCCGGAGGTACTGGCGGTAGAAGAACTAGTGAACCGCAACGTGACCTTGCTTAAAGACACTGCCGACACCAAGCAAATTAGCTGGCAGGTAGAGGTGCCAACTGCATTGCAGGTTCGTGCCGATGCCCACATGCTTGACTTTGTGATTCGGAACCTGCTGCACAACGCTATTAAATTCTCTTACCCAAGTGGCCTTATCCAGGTAACTGCTGCAGAAGGTCCCGGCAACATGGTGACAATCGCCGTAACTGATCAGGCACCGGTATAAGCCCAGATGTATTGGCCACACTCTTTAAGCTGGAGACACCTGCCAAAGCTACCAAAGGCACCATTAATGAAAAAGGGACTGGTCTGGGTCTGCTGCTTTGCCGCGATTTTGTGGAGCGTCATGGTGGTAAGATTCAGGTAGAAACCGAGCTGGGCAGGGCAGTCGGTTTTATTTTACCGTACCGCTGGTTATACCTGAACAGTCTACCGATAGACAACTGCAGCTGGAAGGCGAGATTTGCTAAACACGTCTATCCCTGAAACTGACATTTGCATGTCCTTAAACTATGACTTGAGGAGCTACAGCCGCTAAATTTTATACACATGCTTATCTTCAATTTAAGCATAGAGGCTCATGTTGTTAATAGAAAAATCAGGCAGCTTAAGGTATAGGTCATAGGTCGCTTGCAAACTAGCATTGCAAAAGCCGGCCCGTTATATAGACGGTGTAATCAGCATAGATATAAATAGCCGCTTTGCCACAGGTGGTTTACCTCGAAAATCTGTGCCTACACCTGGATCCTGCACGGTTTGACCACACTTCACCTGTTGCACTTCAGATTTTTCCTTTAGATTTGGTCATCATTCCCCCACTCTAAACCGACACCAACATGAGACATCGCCTACCCGACGGATTGGAATTGCATTACGAACTGCATGGAAACGCTGACGCATCGCAAGCGATGGTGTTCCTGAACGGGCTCTCTCAATCAACCGCAGCTTGGGCGGGACTAGTGCATAATTTGGGCAAGAAATATCGACTGGTACTGGTGGATCTGGTTTTCAGGGCAGTCGGATGAAGACTCCGGAGCATCGGAGTTTTGAAGGGCATGCAGCCGATCTGGCTGATTTGCTCAAGGCTATAGAGTTGCCCGGCGAGACGATACTGGTCGGCATATCCTATGGCGGAGCGGTGGCGCAGCGTTTCCTGGTGCATTATCCCGAGCTGGTGCAGCGGGGCGTGCTGCTTTCTACCTTCCCTTACAAAGATGCCTATTTCGATGCCATCGGGGCTAGTTGGAAACAGGCTTTGCTAACGGGCGGCTATTCCCTGATGCTTGATGTGATGTTGCCTTTTGTGCTGGGACGTAGTTATTTTCTCAACCCGGTCATTACGATCGAGAATCTCAAGAACAGCAAAACAAGCCAAAGTCCTACCCCGGAACGCCTGCTTAAGTTGGTTCGAGCCACGGAAGAGAGCGGCAACTACCTCGAAGAGTTAAAGAAAGTGCAGGTGCCGGTGCTGGTGGTGCATGGCCAAGAAGACATGCTCTGTACGCCCGAAATGGGGCAGGCTATGTATCAGTCCTTGCCACACGGTGAGTTGGAGATTCTCCCTAACGTGGGTCATACGCTTAACCTCGAGTGTATACCTGACCTGATCCAGCTGCTCGATACTTTTGCGGCAAAGGCCTTACCAGTCGATCACCGATAGGATTTATTACGATAACTGCAAAATACAGTAAGCACCTCCAGTCATGATCAGGCTGAATTCTGCCCTGATTATGATTGCTGTGTTACGTTTTCCCTTATCATAGCTTCTCCTCCAGCCACAAGAACCCGCTGCTCAGCACAAATAGTAAGAAAAACCAGATCACCGGAACCTGCTCTTCTGTATAGGCCGTCGTGCTTGCTGTTTGTTTTCGCTGCTGTTGTGTGGCAAACTGTAGAGTGGCCTCCCGTTTCGCTTGTATGCCCTGATGAGTCCAGGCGGCACTGTCCTGCACCAGAAAATAAAACGGTTCCACCCCCTGCGACTCTACCACATGCCAACCCGTACGCTGCGGCCAGAAAGTGCCTTCGTATAACTCTGGCTGGTGAACTCCTTGTTGCAGTGCTATACCTGTTAGCGTCGTGTCGGCTGTGGTTCGCACAGTGGCTTTAGGAACGTCAACGGGATTGTCTAGAGTATAATCAGTGAGCTTTAGCGTAACAGGCTGGTGCAGCTGTGGGATCTGCGGTTTTGCCAGTTGCCAGAACTTCTCCCGTACTTCCTGTTTGGCTACCGACGAAAGCAAATGCGCCCAGTAGCTGGCGTAGGTTCCTTGCTTGCCTTCGAGCTGCCAACTAAAAGTTTGCGGCACCACGGTCATGGCCACGGTTCCCCAGCCTGCTTTACGACCTGCTGCCAACAGATTGTTGCTTTGCTCTTCTATCAGCCCCGTAACGGCATCACTACTCACCAAGGTATAAGGCGATGCAGGTATGGCTGTGTTTGTTGAGCTGGTTATCCAATTGGCTCGAGCATTGCGGGTATCTTGTTGCGATAGTCGTTTGCTTTGGAAGTTGGTGAAGAAGGCTGTGTTGCGATTGCCCAGCTGTTCGCCGGCAATAGTCAGTACGCCCAGTCCGTCTTCAGTTACGGCACGCTGCAGGGCAGCACGTTCTGCACTGCTTAGCTCCTGTAATGCCTGCGGCTCAGTGATCACTACATCAAACTGCCGGAGTAATTTATGCGTGATGCGACTCAGATCGGTTTGCGCCATGTTGAGCCATTCGCTTTGGTACATCCCTTTGCTGACAGTGCTGCGCATCGCCACTCTGTGTTGCAACTGTCCAAGGTGATTCTTTAGAAACTTGAATTCAAATAAAGGGAAAGATGAAACCAATAGCACTGCCGGTTTAGTGGTAGGATGTACCTGTACCGGCACCTGACCAAGTGTATCTGTATTGTGGCTTGATCTTGCGACTAAGGTATAGGTATAGCTGCCTTCTTGTTTCGGGGTGTAACGCAGCTGAAAGGTATGCAGGCCAGCTTCCTTCAGAGTAACAGAGTCCTGTGCCCGCCCGGCGGCCCGAAGGTATATAATTGTCTCATCTGCGGAAGGCAAGGTATACTGCCCTGACACCGTCACCGGCTCTCCTAAAGAGATGCTTTCCGGCCAGGTAACAGAAGCTATACCTGTCGGCATACCGATTAGATGCGGCATCACCTGAATATCCTGAAGCGCTTGTAATTCCTGTTCTTCCAGGCCATACCCCAACACATGCACTGATTGTACTTGCGGCTGTTCTTGCCGGAAGGTATAGAAGTCGGTAATCGGAATCGTCTCCGGTGCTTTTGTCTGGTAGGTATAGACCAGTGGTTTAGGCCCCATTCTCTGTAACAGGGCATTGAGAGAATCTGGCTCATAACCCTTAGTCAATAGGATCGCAGTGCTTGGGTCAAGTGCCCGTTGATAGCTAGGCGGGAAGATTAACAACACTATACTCACACCTGCCACCGCACTGGCTAACAACCGCCATACCAGCCGCCTGCGGTCAGGGCGCCGCCAAGCCAGCCAGTCAAGCAAAAGCACAGCTACAATAGCGAGAAGGTATGGCAGGTATAGGGTCATACTATAGTTTCAAGTTTTACTGCTAAATAGGAATGTTGTCGGTTAATCAATCTCTCAAACTCTCCAGATACCCCTTTGCCAACCGACTTCTCGTCGTGCTCTGCTTCTGTGGTGATGGTTTGGCAGGTGGCAATAGCTCATACCAGGCATGCTCTACCGTCATCAGGCAATTTTTGCATAACGCTCGGTTCGCATTGATGTCGGCAATGAGGGTGCGGAGGTCTTGCATGGCACGGAGGTAGCGGCCGGGTTTGGTTAGTGCCTCCTGTGCCAGTTCCCGTCCGGCCCGCTCGAGTAGTGCTACATCCTGCTGGCTATACCTGTCGACTTGCTTTTGCAGCTCCAGCCACTGCAGGGCCTGGCGGGTATGGGCATTTTCGTCTCTGTTTCTATAGTTCGCCTTTCTGCTGGCGCTTTTATTTTGTTTAACTCTCCTGTCAGGCGCTTCTCAGGCTCCTTAAGCGGAGGCGGATCAAAACCTGTTTTGGCGGCATAGGCGCGGGTACTTTGCTGTACTTCTTTGAGCATGCGCAGGGCCTTGTACTCGTAAGGCAGCGCCTCTTTCGGGTGATGGGTGCGCAGCCGCAGTTCAGCTTCCCACATCTGGGCCAGTGCGCCTTTTAGCTTGGCTTTCACGGCGGGCTCAAAAAAGGTGGCTGCCTCTTCCTGGTCATGCTTGTGCAGGTAGGGGTCGAGTAGTGCTTCAACGCTGGTCTGGTCTTCGAATTCCGGGTGGTCGTGGCCATCGCCGGCGAAATGCTCTTCTTCATGGCCCTCTTCACCCTCCGGTATACCACCGCCCGGCCCTATACCTGACTCAAACTCCTCGCCCAAAAATTTGCCGTAGCGTAGTCGCAATAGCTTCTGGTCTACCCCCAGATTGTTGCCGCGCTCTTCAAAAACTGCCCGGCTCAGCGACTTTTGTTCTTTGATTAACTTTTCGGTGTCGATGATGATCTGGCGCTGGCTGCGGAAGTACTCCGGCACTGGATTCACGCCCATCGTCAGGTCATCCATGCTCTCCACGATGGTGGTATCTTCTATCTGCACAAAATAGGTTTCGGAGCGGGTATAGCCACGGTGGTTGTCCCATGCCTGCACATAGAAGTAGAGTTCGTCGCCGTAGCTCATGCCCAGCTTTTGGAGGTCGATGGTTTTGTTTACGCTGAACCTACGACGCTGTCCACTAAAGCCAATACTGATCTTTTCTTCCCTGAACTTCACGGCCTCGCCCGTGCCTTTGGCCACCGTGCAATCATGTTGGCGTCGCGCAGGCCATAGTCATCGGAAAGCTCGGCCCGGATGGTCACACGCTGCGGGTCGCCGAACAGAATTTCGGTGTACTGTTCGGGCTTCGTAATCTGGATGGTTGGGGCTTCATCCGGAATGATTTCCAAGGTATAGTAAGCGGATTTCTGGCCGTTAACCGCTATGTGATAGAGGGCAGGTTCTGTGAAAGTCTGCGACAAGGTATAGCTTCCGTTTTGGGAGTTGAGCGGGATGGGCTTTCCTTCGTTGAGCACCAGTTGCAAAGAGCGGGCAGGACGGTTGGTCGCGATGCGCCAACGCACGGTAGCCCCTTGCTCCACCCGTAGGTTAGGCTGCTCCGCTTGGTAGGCTTTGCGCCCCGTGTAGGCGGGAGGTGTGATGGTGATTTCGATTTTCTGAATAGAAACGGCTGTGTCGGCACTGCCTGGGGCGTGATCGGGGAAGTCGAGTTGCAGGGGAGAGGCCGTAGTAGTGTCGGCGACCGAGTCGGCGGGCAGTGCCGCTATACCTGCGGCTATTAGTACGGCTATACCTAATGCCAGGTAAGTTGATTTTTTATGCAGGTGAAACAGCGACTCCTTTTCAGGTATAGCAGTTTGCAGCTGACTCGCCACCCGCTGCTGTTGCAGGCGCTCCAGCAGGTTGAGCTCAGCGATAGGGCGGAGCAACAGCTCTGCGCTGTCTTCGAGTTGTGGATAGTGCGGTCCAGGTGCCGCGCCACCTGCTGTAGGTTCGTCTGTCGCACCTTGCGCCAGGCCCAGAGCAGGTATAACAAAGCGCCCAGGATCAGCGAAACAGCCATCGCCGCTAGCAAAGGCACTTCCAGTCGCCATTTGTACAAAATGGCAGCTCCCACCAAGGCCACAGCCATGGCCTGTAAGGTATACAGCCATCCCTTCGCCTGGATGTACTCCCGGCGGATACGCTGCAAGGTATAGAGGCTCTCCTGCGCTGACATTAGGCAGTCTTTCGTTTAGTAGTGATTATTCGCTCTGCTAAAAACAACAGAAATGTCAGCAGGCCCAGCCAAGGTATAAGGCTATACTGTTGTCGTTCCTGCTTGTCCTGCTTGCTAGTGGGGTGCACCACGGCTGGCTTCAGCTGGGATTCGTCTAGCGCACGGGCATCAAACTGGTTGGCAACCTGGTGCGGTAAAAGTAAAGGCAGTAAGAGCTCCGGCAATTGTGCGCTCTGCCCCAGCTGGCTCCAGGCCGGACCAAAACCGCTCCTGAAATGATAGACCTTGCCCAGCCCTAACCTTTGCACAGTAAGCAAAGGCTCTCCAGTTGTAGTCTGCCAAACCGTACTTGCCGTGGCTTGGTCTATACCTGCTGTTGAGAACTGGCGTATTTTGATGTTTTCAGGTCCTGTTGAGGTTAGCATCGCATTAGTAGCTACAGGCTCGGTAGTTGACTGTAACCAAAGTCGCGTGCCCTTCTTCTGTACCTGCTCCAGCCAAATTGCCGGCACTTCCTCGCTGCTAAGCCAGAATAACCAGCCTGCAGTGGTGTCCGGGTGAGCGTCTGCTGTGAGTTGACGGAACTGGATCGGTATACCTGTGTAGCCGCTTATCGCCTGCACGGCCGCTCGCAGGTACCGCACTTCCGGCTGCTGCGCTTCGTCGTGTACTATACCTAGCAAAAGCGGTTCCTTGCGAATGTTGACCTGCTGCGTAGGTCTATTGCCCCATTGTGCAACAATACTGCTATCGTTTAGAGTGAAGCGTGCTTGTTTTGTGTAGAATGTGTTGGACTGTCCTGATCGGGAGAAGTGCTGTTTCTGATAGGTTGTGCCATTGCGATCACTTCGACCGGTAA
>NZ_AKIS01000180.1:0-8313 GCF_000277005.1 Pontibacter sp. BAB1700
AAGTAATGGGCGCGAGCAACAAAGAATTGGTGTGGATAGTTACCAAAAATTTCGGTATTCTCATACTGATAGCAGGACTTATCGGTGTTCCGGCTGGCTTGTTTGGCGGTGATTTAATTAGACAAGATTTAGGCAGCAGCCTTGTTGATTTAAGTTTTATAAATGTAAGCATAGGCTTTGGTCTGGTTGCCATAGTCGGACTACTGACCGTCCTATCCCAAACTATTCGAGCAGCGCATGTTGAACCTGTAAATGTTTTAAAAGCAGAGTAAAAGGGTAAGACATTTAGTCGCAGGTTATAACGGTAGCGTGACAATTTACAATGTGACCCTCCCCTTTTTGCGAGGTGTAGTAGCTGGTGGTGTGGCATCCACTATATCTTCCTCTACGCCCTGTTTAAAGATCTTTTTAAGAATATAGCTCTTGACTGAAAATGGCAGGATACGCCCCAGCCGGATCATGAATCTGTTTTTCCAACCAGGTATAATAAGCCCTTTGTCTTTGTATAAACCATCAATTGCCTGTCGCGCTACTTCCTCCGGAGTTTTAGTCAGAATGCCTTTGCCTTTCTTGATGTGCTGGTTGCGCTTCCGCATTGTCTTGGTGCTGGTGGGCCCCGGGCACAGACAGCTTACGTGAATGTTATAAGGCTCCAGCTCCATCTGCAGCGAACGAGAAAAGGTCAGAACAAAACTTTTAGTTGCCGCATACACGCTCTTGTAAGGAAGCGGCATTAGTGAAGCAAAACTGCCTACGTTCAGGATATATGCCGATTCATGCTCTCTGAGTTTAGGTATAAACAGGTGTGTCAGCGCTACCACGGCATTGACGTTCAACTGGATCATCTGTAGGTAATCCTCCAGCGAGGACTCCTGGAAATAACTGTAGTTGCCTATACCTGCATTGTTGATCAGCACATTGATGCTAAGCCCCTGCTCATGGCACCAGTCATAGAGGTACTGGATGGCATTGGGCGCGATCAGGTTCAACTCGATCGTTTTGACGTCTACCCCAAACTGCTTCCGCAAATTGGTGGCAGTTTGCACAAGTCCCGAGTCCTGGAGCGCCACCAGAATCAGGTGCTGACCACGTGCGGCACACTCGGTAGCCATCGCCTGGCCAATGCCAGCGCTGGCACCCGTTATTAAGGTATAGGTCTTTTCAGGTTTCATTTCTGTTGGAGTGATTGTAGCGTTCTCGATAGTCCTTCTTTTAGTGGTGTTATGGTATAGCCCAATTCTCTTTCAGCTTTATGACTCGACACACTCCAGTGAAGCAGCAGCTTTCGGGTCCAGTCCGGGGTGATCAGGGGCTTGGTGCCCGTCAGTTTTGCCAGCTTGACCATGACCCAACTTGCCCCGCGCAACAGGCTGCCAGGTATAGGTATAAGTTTTCGCTGCTTCCCTGTCAACCTAGCAATGAGCGCAAAGAGTTGCTGATATGTGGCGTCCTCACCACCCAGCAGGTAGTTCTCCCCACTCCTGCCCTGCGCCATGGCTAACAGATGCCCTCGCACCACATCGTCCACATAGCAGTAATTGCCTACACTGTTTCCATCACCGGGCATGAAGTGCCATTTGCCTGCCAGGTATAGCCGCAGCAGTTTAGCAATGCCATTGCTATCGGTCTCTTTGCCCGGGCCATATACCCGGGTTGGGCTCAGGATCACGACTGCCAGCCCCTGTTTTACATAACTCCGTGCGAGCACCTCAGCTTCTGCCTTAGAGCTTTCGTAGCTGTTTGTATAAGGTATGGTACGCCGGGTGTTTTCGTCTACAGGATGCTGAGGTGATGGAGCAGGTCCGTAAACACTTGCGGTGGAGGTGAGTATTACCTTTTGTACGTTGTTTTTCAATGCCGCAGTCAATACATGGTCTGTTCCTGTCACATTTACTTGTCGGTAGGTACGCTCGTCTTTTGCCCAGGGTTTGGCATAGGCCGCCAGGTGAAACACGACACTTGCACCTGCCATGGCCTGCTCCAGGAGCTGTACATTCTGTAAGTCACCGACATATAGCTTCACGCCCATAGCCGCCAGGTCAGCTGCTTTTTCTTTCGAACGGACTAGTGCTGACACCCTATCGTTTCGCTTAATTAATTCTTTTACCAGGCTATGACCGATGTAGCCGGTCGCACCCGTGACGAAAACTTCCATAGTGGGGGTGTACATATACTGACACTTTAATGTTATAAGCCAGCAGTTATTTGCAAACTACTGGCTACAATTCCGTACAAAACTCAACAACGTGTAGAACCTCCGGCTTGCCGGGAAGCGCATTTATATAGCCAGCAATTATGATTTACATCGTGATGGGAGTATCGGGAAGTGGTAAAACCACGGTCGGGCTTAAACTGGCTGACAGGCTCGGGCTCCCCTTTTACGATGCAGATGATTATCACCCCCGGCAAAGCGTCGAAAAGATGCAGCAAGGCATTCCGCTGAACGACAGCGACCGTGCACCGTGGCTGGAGCAACTGGCTGATCTGATACCCACCTGGGAAGTTGAGGGAGGAGCTGTACTGGCCTGCTCCGCCCTAAAGGAGGAGTACCGTAAGGTATTGCAGACAGTATCGGACATCAGCTGGATTTACCTCGATGGCTCCCGCGATACCATCCTGAAGCGGCTACAGGCCCGTCATGCGCATTTTATGCCCCCGACCATGCTGGATTCGCAACTGGAAGCGCTGGAGAAGCCTGCCTACGGTATACACGTCGATGTTTCCTTAAGCCCTGAGCAGATCGTTCAGGAAGTAATCTCTAAACTAGAGCATATGAATCCACATTCTGAATTTGGTGTGATTGGCCTGGGCGTGATGGGCAAAAGCCTTGCCCTGAACCTGGCGAGCCGTGGCGTGCGTGTCGCGATGTATAACCGGCACGTGCCAGGCAAAGAGGAAGGTATAGCCGAGCAGGTAATTGCCGAAAATCCTTCTTTCACCAATATAAAAGGTTATGATCAGCTGGAGGAGTTTGTGCAGTCGCTGGAGAAGCCGCGCAAAATACTGCTTATGATCTTTGCCGGTGCGCTGGACGCACAACTAGAGGCACTAATACCGCTGCTGGAGCCTGGTGATGTGGTGATAGACGGCGGCAACTCTTTTTATAAAGACACGGCAAGGCGCACTGCACTACTCGCTGACAACGGGCTGCACTTTGTCGGCACTGGCATTTCTGGCGGTGAGGAAGGCGCCCGCAAGGGACCATCCATTATGCCGGGTGGTCCACGTGCAGGTTATGAGCAGGTGGCCAGCTACCTGGAAATGATCGCAGCGAAGGACAGACAAGCTCAGCCCTGCACCATATATATCGGCCCAGACGGAGCGGGACACTTCGTAAAGATGGTGCACAACGGCATTGAGTACGCGGAAATGCAGGCCCTGGCGGAGGCGTATTCATTGCTGCGCAATATGCTAGGTATAGCCCCTGATGAAATTGCCGCTATTTTCAAGGAATGGCAGCAGCATGGATTGGGAAGCTATCTGCTGGAGATCACGATTGATATTCTGCATAAGAAAGAAGGAGACGAGCTGCTGCTTGACAAGATACTGGACCAGGCAGAACAGAAAGGCACCGGTGCTGGTCTGCCGCCGTAGCTTTAGAGTATGGCGTACCCTACGACACCCTTTCAGCTGCTGTAATGGCTAGAGCCCTCTCCGCTATGAAAGCTGAAAGGGTGAAAGCGGCAGAACGCTATCAGAAACAAATCCCCAAAGTCACTATTGACAGAAGCAGTTTTGTAGCCAGTTTGAAGCAAGCCTATCAGGTGACCCGCATCATCAATCATGAGATCGGGTTTAACTTAATGCGCGAAGTGTCGGAGCAGCTGAACTGGGAGCTCAACTTCAGCGAAATTGCCCGTATATGGACCAATGGCTGCATCATTCGCTCTGAACTGATGGAAGAGCTGGTCGCCATCTACCAACAGGAACCACGTTTGCTTGTGGCCCCTACACTGGTCGATAAAATACGCAACGCACAGCAAAGCTTTGCCGCCGTAGTCGCGTTAGGGCTGCAGTATGGTGTTCCGTTGCCGGTGCTCTCTTCGGGTTTAAATTACTTGTTAGGGTATAGCACAGCAGACTCTTCCGCAAACCTGATTCAGGCGCAGCGCGATTATTTCGGGGCACATACTTACCAGCGCAAGGACAAGCCCGCAGGAGAATATTTCCATACCGAATGGAAGTCAATTGGGTAAATGGAGTTCCTTCAGAATGCTGTTATAACATATTCCAAAAAATTTATGTCGAAGTGATATAAGTCACTTCTGTGACTGACCACTGTCATAAGATTAAAGGAGTTTGGGGTGTTCTTTTGTATCCATA
Source organism: Pontibacter sp. BAB1700 (assembly GCF_000277005.1). NCBI lineage: Bacteria > Pseudomonadati > Bacteroidota > Cytophagia > Cytophagales > Hymenobacteraceae > Pontibacter > Pontibacter sp. BAB1700. Next base: position 4,324 of record NZ_AKIS01000180.1, read on the forward strand.
AAGACACTCTAACAGCAATTCTTATGAAACGGTCACATTTACCAAAAGCAATACGGCTGGCCATGGTGGGGATTTTCTGCCTCGGCATCGCCTCATCTTGTGGCACCAAGACCACAAACGCCGAAATACTCAACTCCCTGAACGAGACGGCCACTCCTGGCGAGATGCCCGTGATCGAAGCTGAACTCACGGATGCCCCGCTTGTACCGGCTCCTATTACCCGGAAGCACCCTGCCAAAGTAGTGGTGCGGCTGGAGGTAACTGAAGTCGTGAAGAAACTGGCCGATGGCGTGGATTATACCTTCTGGACATTCGGTGGCTCCGTGCCGGGTAAGTTTATCCGTGTTCGTCAGAATGACGAGGTGGAGTTTCACCTGATGAACCACCCCGATAGCAAGAACCCCCACAACATTGACCTGCACGCCGTAACTGGCCCGGGTGGTGGTGCAGCTGCTACCTTCACAGCTCCCGGACAGGAAACAGTATTCAACTTCAAAGCCCTGAACCCTGGCCTGTATGTATACCACTGCGCGACAGCACCTGTAGGTATGCACATCGCCAATGGCATGTATGGCCTGATCATGGTGGAGCCCGAAGAAGGCATGGAGCCGGTTGATAAGGAGTACTATGTGATGCAGGGCGACTTCTACACCAAAGGAGCCTTCGGAGCACCTGGCCTGCAGCCCTTCGATATGGAGAAGGCCCTGGACGAGAAACCGTCTTACGTGGTGTTTAACGGCTCCGTTGGTTCTATGACGGGTGATAATGCCATCACAGCCAAAGTAGGTGATAAAGTTCGCCTGTTTGTAGGCAACGGCGGACCTAACCTGGTGTCTTCCTTCCACGTTATCGGTGAGATCTTCGACACGGTATACCCTGAGGGTGGCACCAACCTGAACAAAAACGTGCAGACAACTTTAGTACCTGCCGGTGGCTCAGCCATCACAGAGTTTAAGGTGGACGTACCAGGCAACTATGTACTCGTTGACCACTCTATCTTCAGAACCTTCAACAAAGGTGCGCTTGGTATGCTGAAAGTAGAAGGACCGGATAACCTGGCCATCTTCTCAGGTCAAACCGAACAAAAGATATACTTGCCAGAGGGCTCTACCGTGCAGGAAATGCCGAAGACAAATACACCGAAAGCAGCCTTTGCCTCAAACAAAGAGATGCGCATGGAGCTTGGCAAAACCCTTTACGCCCAGAACTGCCAGGCCTGCCACCAGGCAGAAGGCCAGGGCATCAAAGGCGCCTTCCCTCCGCTTGCCAAGTCTGACTACCTGAACGCTGACGTAGATCGCTCTATCGGGGTGGTGGCGCACGGTCTGGAGGGTCAGATCAAAGTGAACGGTGAGGTATATAACAGCACCATGCCGAAGCTGAAGCTGTCAGACGAAGAAATCGCTAACGTGATGACCTTTGTGATGAACAACTGGGGCAACAAGGGTGGTGAGATCACGCCAGAACAAGTGAAGAAGGCTAAAGCCAATTACAAGCACTAATTATTAACGCTTTTCAATCATGCGACGACTTCTGACAATTCTGCTGATGCTCGGAGCCTGTAGTATAGCACAAGCACAAAAGGGCACTCCTGCTAACATGGTTCATGTGAAGGGAGGCACTTTTGTGCCGCTTTACGGCAGCAATAACCAGTCGATATCAGTACAGGATTTTATCATGGATAAATACCCCGTTACAAATGCCCAATATGAAGCATTTGTGGCGGAATACCCAAAGTGGAAGAAGTCGGAAGTAAAAGCACTGTTTGCAGACGCCGGCTACCTGAAGCATTGGGCCAGCCCACTAGGTGTTGGGCCCGCAGCCGATAAGCTTAAAGACAGCCCCGTGATCAACGTGTCGTGGTTTGCCGCAAAGGCCTACTGCGAGTGCCAGGGCAAGCGCCTGCCAACCGTTAATGAATGGGAATTTGCCGCACTGGCCAGCGAAACGAAGAAGGACGCCTCCAGCGAGCCCAGCTTTTACCAGCGCAGTCTCGACTGGTACAGCCAGCCTAACCCGAAGTACCTGCCCCCTGTACAGAACGCCTTCAAAAACTATTATGGGCTGTACGGCATGATCGGTCTGGTGTGGGAATGGACCTCAGATTTCAACTCAGCCCTGATTGTGGGTGAGTCCAGACAAAACGCCAGCCTGGACAGGCAGCTATTCTGCGGAGCCGGTTCGACCGGAGCAAGTGATGTAAAAAACTACGTGGCCTTTATGCGCTACGCCTTCCGCTCGAGCCTCAAAGCCAACTACACCGTGGCGAACCTTGGCTTCCGATGTGTGCAGGATGTACCCGCCAAAACCACAGCTCAAAAATAATATGATTGTTATGAAACGCTATACCTTATACATGTTCACGTTGATCTCTGTAGCTTCACAGCCTGTCAGCAGGAAATAGCGCATGAAGACGACAGCTGCTGCGCCAAACCAGTCGCTGCTAACGAACTTCCGGATGGCACTGGCACACTCGGTATACCTACTGCGGGGCTGACAGATATGTCGCTTTACCAGCTGGAGTCCGATTGGCAAAACCAGCATGGCCAGGAGCTACAGCTGCAGGAATTACAAGGTAAAGTGCAGCTGGTGGCCATGATCTATACCCATTGCAGCTACGCCTGCCCGCGCATCATCGCGGACCTGAAGCGCATAGAGATGGGACTGGAACAGTACAAGCGGGAAGACATCGGCATCGTTCTCGTGACCATGGATCCTGCCCGAGACACGCCGGAGCGTCTGTTGCAATTTGCGAAGTCCAATAACCTGGACCCCACACGCTGGACATTGCTCACCAGCGAGCAGGACAATATACGGGAACTCGCAGCTTTGCTGAACATGAAGTACAAGACAGAGCTGGATGGCGAGATCTCCCACTCCAACATCATCACGGTACTTAGCGAAACCGGAGAGATCATCCACCAGGCCGAAGGGCTCGGTGTTGAACCAGATGAAACCGTCAACGCCATCAAAGGTCTGCTGCATAAAATTTAAGTTATAGGTTTTAAAGTAAAATCCCTGGACGATGCACCCGCATGTAGTCCAGGGATTTTTTGTTTGCAAATGTAATGTGCAGATTGCACGGAATGATGAGATCTTCTTGCCATCTGATGCCGTCATCCTAAGCACTTAGCTGTCATTTCGACCCTAGGGAGAAATCTGAATTTGACCATTGCTTAAATCGACCCAGATCTCTCCTATCGTCGAGAGGACAGTGTGAATTAATCACTCAATCCTATCACCCCTTCCCTCGCATCTGCTTCTCCATGGCATCCCACATTTCCTGCGGAATCTGGTCGAAGGAGTTGAATTCACCGGCACCGTAGAGCCACTCACCTCCGTCAATGGTTACGACTTCGCCGTTCACAAAGGCAGCGTAGTCTGACACCAGGTAGGCGGCCAGGTTTGCCAGTTCCTGGTGCTCCCCGAAACGGCCGACAGGTATACGCTTCACCGGGTCGAGTTTATCAGCCAATTGTTTCGGGAATAGTCTGGTCCAGGCGCCTTCGGTTGGGAAAGGACCGGGAGCGATGGCGTTGGAACGGATGCCGTACTTGGCCCACTCAGAAGCCAGCGAGCGTGTCATAGCCAACACGCCAGCTTTGGCACAGGCAGATGGCACGACATAGCCTGAACCTGTCCAGGCGTAGGTGGTCACGATGTTGAGGATGGTTCCCTCCTGCTTCTGCTCGATCCAGTGCTTGCCGAGTGCCAGTGTGCAATTGTAACTGCCCTTGAGCACAATGTCGGTGATCACATCAAAAGCCTTGTGGCTGAGGCGCTCCGTCGGACTCACAAAATTGCCCGCTGCGTTATTAACAAGCACATCTACCCTGCCGAATTTATCGAGCGTGGCCTGTAGCATAGCTTCAATCTCGTTGTATTTGCGCACGTCACAGGCGATTGGCAGTACTTGTCCGCCGGTTTCCTGCATCAGCTCTTCGGCGGCTTTATCAAGCACATCCTGTTTGCGGCTACAGATAACGGCGT
>NZ_AKIS01000181.1:0-15053 GCF_000277005.1 Pontibacter sp. BAB1700
TAGAACGTTTCGCTGTCGAAACCATACCGGAGCGTTGGTGTCACCTCAAAGCTGCGGCGCAAACTATCGTACTGGTGACGCAGCTTGCCGCTTAGGTTCACATTCCAACCCTCCACGGTGTTGTAGTACACGTTGGTGAACGTCGGGTCAATGTTGAGGCGAGTACGCGGTGAAAGCCTGTAACCTCCACCTGTCACGAGGTCCAGCGGCTTGAATTTCCGCTTCTTGATCACTTTGGTGGAATCCTTGCCGTCAGCTCGGCCGACCTGATCTGTGCCAGGGAGTCGTCGCGCTGATAGCCTCTGAGTTCCTTATCACTCAAGGGTACCGGGCGCACGGAATCCCAGTAGGCAGAGTCTCGCTTGGTAGCCAGCTTGTCAACTGTATACCTCCGCTCCGATACCACTTCCGGGTCTTTGCGCTCCTTCAATGCCTCCTTCTCCTGCTCCACAATCAGCTGTCGGAACTGTTTGCGGGTCAGCTTGTCCTGGTTGGCCAGTGCCTCCAGGTTCTGGTTTTTGCCTGTCGCTTTAATGGCGGCAATCGCCACCGGCACCTCCTCTACTTTTTCGTCAATGATCTCTTTTGGCGCCACCAGTTTTTTGTTGAGCACCACCTGGTAATCAGAGATGGAGGCCAGGTAGCGGAACTCTCCTCCGAAGCCCATCACTTTGCCCGAGAAATGGAACTGGTGTGTGGTCGGCATCCAGACAGTCGGAGCCACTTCGGCATAGTTTTGCTTCACCTTGATCGGGAAACCCATCATGCTGGTTTTGAGGTCGAGACTGTGTATGGCCCAGTAGCCCTCGATGATATAGATGTAACCCTCGAATACATTGTCGCCGCGGGAGCGTGGGGTTACTTTAATCTTGTTCACGTCGATGTTGCCTTCCTGAAAACTACCCTCGTACTGAAACTTGTAATAGGCGAAAGCAGAACGTGACAGCGGTGAAACCATCTCTACTACTTTATCATCATAGAAACTCGCACTCACAAACGACATCGGCGAAATGGTGCCCTTGTTGTCGCCGGAAGTTCGGATAGAGATCACCTTTTCCTCAAACTTGTTCGGCTGCGCAAACTTGATCTCACTCACCGACTCCACCGTATAAGCCTCGTTCAGTTTCACTCCTTCTTCTTTGAGCTTATTCTTCAGAAAGAAGGGGGCATTGGTTAGTTCGCCGGTGCCTTTCACGTATACCTTCATCATGTAACTGTCGTACTGCAGCAGGTGGTATTTCTTCTTGGCGATGGCCTTGCGCATGATGGTGTAAGCCGGGTCCTCCCCTTTGCCTTTCACCTGCACCTCTTTCAGCGCGAAGGACTGCTCACCCAGTCGAAAGTCCCGCTGTACCCACTTATCCGTGATCTCGACCTCCACCTGCTGCGCTTCGTAGCCGATGTACTTGACCACCACCGTGTGCTTACCTGCCGGAAGCTTGATCTCAAAATCGCCATTGGCGTTACTCGAGGAGCCGTTGTTGAGGTTGGTGATGTAGACCGAGGCAAAAGGCAGCGCCTCGCCCGTCTGGTTTTTGATGCTGCCGCGTATACCCTGGGCAGAAAGCGAAAGCTGTGACAGCAACAGTAAGAAGGTAAGCAAACAGCACAGATAGGGCGTAAAGTTAGTCTTCATAAAAAGGGATAAAGGTAGAAGCAGCGTATAAAAGAATACTTACCGCAATATATAGTTAAGATGCAATTTAACCTCCATCCGTTGCATGTTATTCTGAAAAAATTGAGGAAACCCCCATAAAAAAAACAGCTGCTATACCTGGTATTAGTGCTCAGGTATAGCAGCTGTTATGAAGGGTTGAATCGAAGAGCTTTGGTCTATTCTGTAGGCAGGTATAGCTTCAGTGTACCGGGCTTGAATGCCACTGAATCCAGGTGCCCCATTTTAGAGCGGTCTTTGGTGATCAGGTGCAGGTGCATAAAAGTGTCGTGATGGGTAAATACCGCTTTGTGTTCGGTCGAGAAAAAGCCCAGGATCTCTACCTGTTCATCAGCTAAGGTATAGTTCACCTGCCCCTCGTGAGCCTCGTCGGGTGAGCTGACAGTAGAACCTGCCGGCAGGTTGACGATATGGATAATAGCCTGCTCTACCTCTCCGCTTATTTTAAATGCAAAAGGCCGTTTGCTGGTTTGCGTCACATTATCCAGGTATAGCTCCAGCTGCTGCAAGGTGCGAATGGAATCGGGTAGTACTTGTTCACTCCAGCCCGGCACATGGGTATAGACAAAAAAGGGAGCCTTGGCGGAAAAGGTCTCTTCAACCTGCATTTTCGTGTCGCTGGTCACCACCGATTTATAAGCTCTGCCATCCAGGATCATCAATTCACCAGCCAGGTACTCTACAGGCCCCAGCCCCACCAGATGCTCTTTTTGTGAAATGGTATCCAGGTCAATCGTACCGGCCAGTTCTCCTTTCCACATCACGTTGCGCATGGCACCTACGACCTGCACCTCTTGCGGGGTTGTGGCAGTTTGTTGCGTCGGTTCGGAGGCACAGCTGCTCAGCATGAGTGAAGCCAGTGCCAGGGTGATTTTTACAGATTTCAAGGGCTTCATTATTTAGATCAGGGATTGACGTGCAAGATAATAAGAAAGCTTCAGTTAAACCTCCGCTGAGTTCTGGCCTTGGCCCAGTTGTTAAAATTCACGAACTCGAACGTGTGCGCTTTGTAGATCTCCTGATTCTTATCAGTTACTTTCAGGCGAAACAGGTAGTAATTCTTCTCATAATTCTGCACGGTCTGCTCAAAGGCATCAGTGCAGTTGCAGTCTTGTGCCTGAGCAGGAAGGGCAAATAAAAGCAGGGCAAGGCAGAGTGAATAACAGGTAAATTTGTCTCATAGATTTGTATGGTTGGCCATAGATGATGTTCAATTAAATATCCCACGAGCTTTAAACACTTCGTTCTTCTTTTTCTCAAACAGCTCCGCTATACTTTCCTCATTCAACCCTGTCCGGTTTCCGTTGTCGTGCTTCTTAACTGGGTCGTATTGATATTTTTGATGGTAGAGCTTGTTGTCCTTATCATATTTTGAAAGGTATAACAATACAGATTCGTAGTTCCCGAACATAGGGCGACCGTAATGGTGCTTTTGCGTGCAAAGAGCTATTGGACAGTAGTCTCTAATTTGAAAAAATACTTTACCGGACTTATATTTTTGTCTTTGTCTTCAATCACCACCTGAAAGGCATTACTTTGCTCTGGCAGCTTTACCTCAAAGGTAAATTCAGCGCTAACAGGATCTGTGTACTCCTGCACCTCCTTTGTCTTCTCATTTGTTATGCTGATTTTCTTTACCTCTTCCGGGCGGGTCACCATGGCGCTCAGAGTGGCCGTGTTACCGACAGCAGTAAAGACATCACCAACTCCCTCCCCGTCAATCGAAATGATTTTGAATTCGTGAGCAGTCTTTACTTTAAGCTGGAAATAGTCATCGTAATAAATACCATTACCTAATGTGGCTACAGCTAACTGAAGCGTGCCAGGATTAAAGCGCACAGCATTTGGCTGTTGCTCAATCAGACGGAACATTTTTTCCTGAAAGTAATGCGGTCCTTTTTTATCAGCCTGAACGTTAAGGTTATACAACGCTATTCTGTAGTCATGGCCCACACTTACCAGAACGTTGTTGTTACTGATATCCAGTGCAGATACCCAGTTGGAATGCGGGTGTTTTAACTTGGCAGTGTAAGCTGTTGCTTCTTTATCAGGCAAGTTCCAAAGGAGTATCCAACCGTCAAAACCAGCGCTGACAAGTTGGGTGCTGTCTTTGCTCAGGGCAAGCGCTTTTACCCAGTCTTTGTGTCCTTTGAGTGTCTTCAGAAGTTTCTTCGCCTGCAGATCCCATACTTTAATAGTTTTATCGGCACTGGCAGAAACCAGCAGGCCACCGTCGAGGCTGAACGTCAGATCTGTTATTTCTTTACCATGTACTTCGAAAGTATGGAGTAGTTCACCTGAATCAGCTTGCCATACCTGCACTTTTCTGTCTCTTCCTCCCAAAGCCACATATCTGCTATCAGGCTATAGGCAACTGCCAACAGAGCACCCTTTTGCTCGAAAGTGCGGATCACTTCTCTCTTTTCTACATCCCAGATCTTTGCGCTGTTGCCGTGCGCGGCAAGCAAGTGTCTGCTATCATTTGAGAAGTCCAGGTCCGTAACTGGTCCGACAGTATCGGAAAGCTTAAAACTGCTGCTGTCTTTGCCCAGCTGCCACAGCTGTATGTTATTATCATAGGCACCGGCCAGCAACAATCCGTCAGGAGAATAATCAATACTGTGCACCACCTTCCCCTGTAGGTCGAATGGCTTTAGCGTCTGATTTTGCGCGTTTGTAGCCAGGGCGGGTAAAAAAGCTGCTGCCAGAAATATCTTCTTCATCTAAAAAGCCCTCTTTTGTTTAAGTGTTCTCCAAATAAAACCACCCTCACCTGCAGCATGTTTAGCTTATCAGCCAACCTGTCTGTCTTGCTCTGATGTATCTGATTGTACCGTAGCTGCACAAAGACACCAAATTTTTCTGAATCCAGATACTTTAACCCGATCGCGGCCTCGTAGCCTAATGCGCCCAATGTACTTTTAGCAGCGGGTAAATTCCATGTTACCACGGTTGGAAGTACATCTCCTTTGGCGGGAGTACTGGCAATTACGTCACCTTTCTCCTGGCTAAACTGCAGCACGTTATACCCCAGGCCAGCATATACAAACGGAGAAAAACGGCTGTTATAATTTGTGAACGGGTAATAGGTAGCGCCCACGTAATGCTGTATTGCACTCAGTTGCTGCAAGGGAGAGGTTATATCGGCTCCGGGGCTGGTGTATTGCAGTTGTGTATCATCGAAAGTAAGGTAGCGCAGGCTATAGCTAGTCTCTACCACCTTCAGCAGTTTATTTGTCCCGACACTTGCTGAAAAGAAGTAACCTTCCCGCTCGGCTTTCTGTGAAATAGTAAACCCTTTGCTGTCAAAGCTGTGGCTTTCAGCAGCTGCTGCAAGTCCACCGCCTATCTTAACTTCTAACTGGTGAATATGCTGACCTTGAACCTGGTTGCAAAGCAGCAGGAGAAACGGCACCATAAAGGCTCCTAAAAATTTCTTCATGGTTATTCTTTTATGATCCAATCTCCATTTATAGTGTACACCAGCTCATTGTTCTGGTCTTTGTAATGCAGGCGATCGTACATTCCTCCATTGCTATTGATTAGATTAAATACATTTAGCTCCGCCGATCTGTAAATTTGAAAATCAACCGTTTCTAAGTAAATGTAAAAGTAGGGATGCCACCACCATGAATTAAACTCTCTGATGGGCACGTTTAGGTTTATGCTGAGCGGAAAATCATTTGTAGACACCACTTGCTCGTAATAAGTGGTAGGAAGTGGCCCGGCATACCCGCTGGGATAAAACTTTTTGAAAATAACTTTTACACGCTTACCCGGGTTGGCCTTTATCTCAGGCAAAGCATTTATTGTCAGTTTTTTAAGCCTGTATTCCAGCAGTGTCTCTGCTTCGGTTTCAACAGCTGTTGAAGTTATAGTCCCTTTGTGCAGGGGCGTTTCCAGAATGTAGGGAAGGTTCTGGTTGTGCTCAATTAAAGCATTATGGTTGTAGGCATTAATAATTTTGATCCAGTATTTCTGGGGAGCCAGGTTTTTGAAGGTCGCTGAATTTACGGGAGTGATAGTGCCTCCATTCTTGGGCCTTATGTCGGACAGACTCGCTGATGCTACAGGTGTTGCATAAGGTGTGCGCCAGGCCTCCTCAGAATCGTAGAGGTATACCATGGCTTTTTCCTTTCCATGCGTGTCGCTTTTCCGGCCCTTCCAATCGACAACCAGCAAGTTATCTTCTTCTTCTACAGGGTCTGCTTCCTGACTGAGCTGACAGCCTGCAAGAATAACTGCCAGCATTAAGGTTAGACTTGATCTGATCTTCATTGAGCGTAATAATAAGTTTGCATTATCGTTGAAGTAGTTAAAAAAATAGATAGCCATAGCGAGTATTTTCCGGAATGGGCAGGTCAAAGCTCCAATATCGAATTTTCTTATTAAACCCTTAGGGAGCCCCGGAATGCTCTTGCAGCATAGTAGGATTGTGCCCCGTTGTGGTAGACAAACACATTCCCGTATCGGAAATCGGCAAAGAGTGCACCGCCGAGCTGACGGATATCAGCCGGTGTTCTGATCCAGCTCGAAGTTTTCTGATCGAACCTGCCGAGCTTCTGCAGCTCCCGATACTCTTCTTCCGTCAATAGCGCTATGCCCATTTCAGCTGCCATATCCACGGCATTGTTTTCTGGCCGGTGCTCTTTTCTGGACTCAAGTCCTTCACGGTCGTAGCACACGCTTCGGCGTCCTTTGGGGCTCTCTGCTGCGCAGTCGTAAAGGATGTATTCTCCTGTCTGCTGATCATGCCCTACCACATCCGGCTCACCGCCAGTGCGCTCCATTTCGTGAAGCGACCATAGTTTAGCAGGGTTCGCCTCTAGTCTCGCTAGCACATCCGTCCAGGCTATACCTGCATGGCGCTGCATGTTCTTTTCAAAGCGAGCTTTCAGAGTGCTGAGTAATTCTTCCTGCTGTGCTGCAGATAAGACTTTTGTAGTTACTGTGGTCATATTCACTCAATTAAACTTATTGCTTCAAGGTAAAACCAACCGGTACCTTTAGTTTGTCAGAGTCATACATGTTGATGTAAAGAATGATAGGCTCTGCCAGACCTTCGTAGGTGATGCTATACTTGTCGAGCAGGCCACCGCCCATCATCCGTTTTTCGACTGAAAACTACAGCAGCTCCCAAGCCGGTGATAACTGATGGGTTCCCCATTAGGACCTGCCAAGGCGTTCAGGAATCGTCTTTCATTAAGCGGTCCCTCCGACTTATCAGCACCTCCGACCATGATCGGATTTTTGGTGTCATAGCCGTAGGTTTTGTCCTCGCTGACTTCTGCTATCACGAAAGTAGTTTCATCCAATAGCTTTTGCTGGTGCATCGGACTTCCGTAGTCAACCATCCCTTTAGCGGAGGTAATATTTGAAGTGGAGCCGGTATTTTTGGATGTACTGCAAGAGATTGCCAGAAAAGCGATGGGAATGAGATAGAGTTTTAGCTTCATATGGTTTGGTGTTGGATGGGTTTTTTGGGAACGGCTCTGCTAAACAACGGACGAAGCCGTCGGCTAAGACTGTTGTTTAGGTTTTGTTGGCAAAAGTTATTTTTGATTTATATCAGTTTCGAAAGCTTCAGTCTGTACTCTTGTATACTTGTCGGGTTCTATAGTAAGTACCAAAGCCGTGTCAATTAACACTGTTAAATCCTTTGAGTAATATTGTTTTACCCCAGCCTTTTCGACTGGCACAACTTCAAAACTTTTTGTATGAATCTCTTTACCTTGAATGCAACAAGTCTTTCCCTTAGCCCAAAAGGTTGAGGGGTTAAAACCTACAAGGCGTTTGTTAACATTATTACCGTCAGTATCAACAACGATAGCTCCGTATAGGTTTTATCGAAGGTCCATTGGTTAATATAGCCTATTCCGTTGCTATCAACTATTAGTATGTTGTCATCAACATCTGACAAAACAAGAGTCACTTCACCATTATAGCCCTTTGGGATAGTAATCTTCAATGTCGGAGAGTATAACTGGTAGTGGAATATCAAAAAAGATACTGCTGAAGCAACTGAAAACAGAGTAAAAAAGGAATATTTTTTTATTAACAACCTTAGGACGCCAGCAACAATCAAACATCCTAAAACAATGGCAACTATAAGCATACTTCCTAAAACTAAACCAGAAAGAATCATTCCACCTGGTACGTCAACCAACTTCACAAGCAAGCTGATTAACAATAAGGCGGAAATAAATCCTATGGTTTTTTTTAGTTTTCTGTCATTCATAATTATTGCCAACTAGAGAATAGCAGGAATACCTACTCCTACTAGCTGCACTATACCTGGTGAATTCCACCTACCTCTTTGCCACCAAAACCTACCTCACATATATATAGCACCTACCCAATATAAACAATTCCTTGAAATTTTACTCCAGTATTTACAATAATTATAGTTAAACCTCCTTCTTTTGATAGCCTGTATCACTAGCCCTACTACCCACATCAGCAGCTCCTCCTAAATATTATTATCCTAACAAAATTCACCCTTTCATTTCTTTTTTACTCACGCTTTTCCTGACACGCATCTTTAAACAATTTGTACAAAAACCACACATCATTTTAGCTAATCCTCGCCCTTAAGACTACTTTTAGCTACTAAAACAAGCTTTTCAGCAGAATTTTGAGTATATTCATAATCAGCGATACTTATAGTCCATACTTAAACTTATACTATTCTAATACATGCACATACTTGATCTCACCATTTTTGTGCTCTACATGCTGGCCATGTTGGGCGTTGGATTTTACTTCCTCAAAAAGAACCAGGGTGCAGACGATTATTATGTGGGTGGCAGAGGCATGGGCAGCGGACACATTGGTCTGTCTGTAGTGGCAACGGATGTGGGCGGCGGCTTCTCCATCGGCTTGGGCGGACTAGGTTTTGTGATGGGCCTTTCAGGTGCCTGGATGCTGTTCACAGGACTGCTCGGTGCCTGGCTGGCGGCAGTTTTTCTTATACCTAAGGTCAAGCGCAATCTTGCTTTTGACAAATTTCTCACCTTCCCCCAGATATTCGGGCACTACTTCAATGCTCGTGTGGCGCTGCTGGCGGGCATCATCTCGGCCATTGGCTATACCGGCTTTACCAGTTCCCAAATACTGGCCGGAGCAAAGCTGGCAAGTGGCACATTCGCTAACCTCGACCTCAACACGGCCCTGCTGATCATGGGCATCATAGCAGTGGTCTATACCGTGATGGGAGGCCTCAAAGCAGTGATCTATACCGATACTGTGCAGTGGGCGATCCTGATGGGCGGACTCATCTTCATCGGTATACCTGTTTCCTTTCTGGCAGTCGGAGGCGGTGTGGAACAGATCGGCTTTGGGCAGCTCACAGATTTTGCCTGGATATCGGCGCAGTCGGGTCGCAGCATGGAAGCCATCCGCAGCACCCTGCCAGCAGAATTTCTGACGCTGACTAACATCACTTGGCAGCAGATCGTGAACTGGGCCATTACCATTATCCCGATCTGGTTTGTGGGCATGACCCTCTACCAACGCATATACGCCTGCCGCGACGAGAAAACGGCTAAACGTGCCTGGTACCTGGCAGGTTTGTTTGAGTGGCCGATCATGGCCTTTATGGGCGTGAGCTGGGTATACTGGCACGCGTGGCTGCGGAACAAGGTATGTTTGAGGCACTTGGAGTGGGCGCGGATGTAGATCCTGAATCAGGATTGCCGATGCTCCTGCGTTCGGTACTACCGGTTGGCCTGATGGGATTGATGCTCTCGGCTTATTTCTCAGCGATTCTGTCAACAGCCGACAGCTGCCTGATGGCTTCGTCGGGAAACATTGTAACCGATGTAATCGGCCATTTCACGAAGTTTGACCCGGATTCACCCAGGATGCTACGCCTGTCGCAACTGACCACACTGCTGGTGGGAGCCTTTGCGCTTTGGCTGGCTACTACCATGACCAACGTGCTCGATCTGATGCTCTACTCCTACGCTTTCATGGTGTCGGGCCTGTTTGTGCCGATCATCGGGGCTTTGTTTTGGAAGTCGCCGCAGCAGTGTGGCTGCATTCTGGGCGATGCTGGTGGGTGGCTTTACCACCATCCTGCTGCAGGTAACCATGAATGCCGAAGGCATCGTACACATGCCGTGGCTCGACCTGAGCTTTGGCTTGCCTTATGGCCTCGACCCCAATTTATTTGGCCTCACGGCTTCCCTTGTGCTTTACATTACGTTAACTATACTATACCCCAATAAAACTGGAAAAGAAAAATGGCAGAAAACAACTCCGTCCAATACGAGATCCACACCCCTACCAATCACCAGCAACTAAAACGCGACGAGGTACTTGACTTCCTCTTTGAGCACCTAGACCAGTACGGCGACGCCCGCGAAGACATCGCCAAGTGCATGGACTATGCGCTTTCGGATGCAGAGGGCAAAGGCGGATCGGTGATCGTAGCCCGTGAAGCTGGCAAGGTAGTGGGGGCGCTGATTCTGAACAATACCGGCATGAGCGGGTATATACCGGAGAACATACTCGTATACGTAGCCGTGCATGGCAACCAGCGTGGCAAAGGCGTTGGCAAGAAACTGGTGCAGCTGGCCTCCGAAACTGCCGATGGCAGCATCGCGCTGCATGTGGAGCCCGACAATCCGGCTCGCCACCTTTACGAAAAAATGGGCTTCACCAACAAATATTTAGAATACAGACTTATCAGATAATACAATGGCAGTCTTAAAACTGTGCCGCTCCAAACTCAGACACAATTACAACCACATCGACCGGGTGCTCCGCGAAAGGAACATCGACTGGGGCATCGTCACCAAGCTGCTTTGCGGCGAAGAGACTTTCCTGAAGGAGGTGCTTGCCCTCGGCGTAAAGGAGGTGCACGACTCCAGGGTGACCAACCTGATCGCAATCAAGAACATGGCACCCGATGTGCAAACCGTATACATCAAACCCGCACCGAAGCAAAGCATTCCCGACATTATCAAATATGCCGACGTGAGCTTTGAGACAGAGCTCGACATTATCCGGCTGCTGTCTGAAGAGGCTGAGCGGCAGAACAGAACGCATAAGGTCATCATCATGATTGAGATGGGTGACCTGCGGGAAGGTGTGATGGGTGATGACCTGGTGGATTTCTACGAGCAGATCTTCAACCTGCCCGGCATCTCCGTCATCGGGCTTGGTGCCAACTTCAACTGCCTCCACGGCGTGATGCCCACACAGGACAAACTGATTCAGCTGAGCCTGTACAAGCAAATCATCGAAGCGAAGTTCAACATTGAAATCCCCTGGGTGTCGGGTGGAACCTCGGTAACCATTCCGCTGCTCTTCAACCATCAGATGCCAAAGGGCATCAACCATTTCCGGATTGGAGAGGCCTTGTTTTTCGGACTCAACCTGTTTACCGGCGAAACCTTTGAAGGCATGCACGACGATGTGTTTGAGCTTAGCGCCGAGATCATCGAGCTGAACGAAAAGCCCATGATCCCGATCGGTATGCTGGCGGAGAACCCAAGTGGCGAGAGTTTTGAAATTGACGAGAGTCTCTATGGCAAAACCTCACACCGTGCCATCCTGGATGTGGGACTGCTGGACATCAACCCGAAGTATCTTATACCCAAAGACGATGGTATGAGCGTAGTGGGTGCCAGCTCTGACATGCTGGTGGTGGAGCTCGGCGTAAACGAACAGAATTACAAGGTGGGCGATGTGCTGAACTTTAACCTGAAGTACATGGGGGCACTCAGCATCATGAACTCCCGCTATATCGCCAAAGAAGTGGTAGAATAGCAGATTAAGGTATAGCAGCTCCAAAACCTTTCAGGACTTGCTACGTCTCTAAGGTGAATATGAATATCGCTATTCCTTTATACCTTGGCTGCTGAACCCACTTTGCTCACTCGCATAACCTACTCCTTCGAAAAGTTCGAACAGGTGCTGGTGCGTGGAGGTACCCTGACACTGGTTGTTGCGCTTCTGGCTCTGTCCTGGCTCAACTCTCCCTGGGGCGCCTCCTGGCTATACCTGTGGGAAAATCCGCTGACCATTTCATATGGGACCTACACTATAGCCAAGCCGATCGGCTCTTGGGTGCAGCAGGTTTTGTTGCCCCTGGTCTACCTCATACTTGGCATGGAACTGAAACGTGTGCTGCGAGTGGGTAAGCTGAAGGAACGGACTTCCATGATTTTTGCCCTGGCAGCCGCTTTGGGAGGTATGCTTATCCCAGTTGCGATCTACCTATACCTGGTTCCCCCTGCTGCGCAGGCAGGCTGGCCGGTAGTGGCCACTGCCGATGCGGCGGCAGTTCTGGCACTGTTGGCGCTGGCAAGTAATTCATTGCCGCTTTCCCTGCGTGCGTTTCTGTCGTCCACCGCGATCATGCAAGGTATAGGCAGTTTGTTGCTTAGTCAGGTGCTTTATACCTCCATCCAAAACCTGCTGGCCCTTTCGGTTGCCACCGGTGTGTTTGGCCTGCTCGTGGTGCTACGGGCGCTTCGCAACCGTACCATGTGGCTATACCTTTTGCTGGGCCTTGTCATGCTGGTGAGTTTTCTGCTGGCAGGTGTGCAGGGGGCCGTAGCAGGTGTATTGCTGGCGCTGGTCATACCTATCCACTCGCGGGTGAGAGAAGAAGACTTTGTAACCTCCACTGATACCGTAATGGGGCAGCTCCATGCCCTGCGCATGATGAAGCGCCCGGAACCCGGCGAAGAGATGGAGGAAGATTTTCAGGCGGCTGTTCATACCCTGCGGGCTAACTGCACAAAAGCCCTGTCACCGCTGCGGCGTTTGCAGCAAAGGCTCCTGCCCTGGGCTTCCTACCTGGCAATGCCCCTTTTTGCGCTGGCTTTTGTGCCCTTCGCTTATAACAGCTTTGCCTGGCGTGACTTGCTTGGCCCCGTACCCATGGGTGTATTCCTCGCCCTGGTCCTCGGCAAACCAATCGGTGTACTGCTTTTTGTCTGGCTGCTTTCACTCACAGGTGTAGCACATAAACCTCCCGGGCTGCACTGGGGACAACTGACTGGCGGCGCTTTGCTGCTGGGTGCTGGTTTTATACTGTCGCTTTTCCAGGCGCAGCAGGCTTTTGCTATCCCGGAGCAGCTCACGCTTGTGAAGATCAGTATTTATGCTGCCTCAGCACTGGCTGGTGTGTTCGGAATGTTGGTATTGTCAGTAGCTGGCAAGCAAAAAGACCTGCCACACCCTAAGGTATAGCAGGTCTTTAAACGCTATAGTGTTTCTGCTTTAGAAGCAGGTATAAGCAGTTATTAATCGTTGCCCAGGAGAGCATCCAGGAAACCAAGCTCTTCTTTTTCCTTTTTATAGACAATCATAGGCATGTCGTCGTTGTGGCGCAGGATTTTCTCTGTCACGCTGCCCAGCACAAAGAGAGCGGCGGCTGACTTTCCTTTGGCGCCAATCACCAGCATGTCGGCTCTGGCGCGCTTTGCCTCCACTACGATCAGTTCACCTACATCATCCTCGTTTTCCTGCTTCACAAGTCGCAGTGTGGCACGGTCACGCAGCTCAGGGAAACGGGCCAGTACCTGCTCAAACTTGTCGCGGGCAAAGCCTTTCATGCGCTCGTCAAAGTCCTCGTAGCTGATGCCCAGCGTAATGTAGCCGGTTGGCACTTCGTAAACATGCAGACAGGTAATGCGCACTTCCGGTCTTGTAAGCGCTGAGTGCAGGATGCGGTCGAGCGCCATCAAGGAGTATTCAGAAAAGTCAACACTGACCATGATGTGGTTCAGGATCGGATCTTCATTCTCGGGCACGAACAGTACGCTCACGCGGCCACTGCGCAGGATCTTCTGGGCCAGTACGCCACTTCCGCGCAAATGGAACTTGCGGCCTACGACTACCATGTCGATCTGCTTTTCTTTCGACCAGTGCAACAGCTCCTTCAGCGGAGATCCCTCCACTACCTGCACTTCTACTTTCGATCGTTGCTCCGGTCCGAAGTAACTGTAAATCTTCTCCTCCATGGCCACACGGATTTTCTCATCGGCAGCCATGCCGTTCGGAATTCCCTTCAGCACCTCTGCAGGTATATCAAGGCTTTTCTCGGCGTGGATAAAGTATACTTTCTCTATTTCAGAAATGGAGCAAAGAAATGCGGTGTAGGAGATTAGGGTATCGTCCATTTCCGTCAGGTCGAGCCCCACCATAATACGTTTCAGCGTGTTCATGATGATGTTTTGGTTTTGGGTTATCGTTTGCTGCGCTTGTCCTTTTCCTGCTCTCCCTCTCAATTTCGACCCTGACGTAACAATAAATGCGCAGATTGGTACTAAGTGTTAAATCAGCTACGAAATTAACAAGGATACATTTACAAACTAAGCATTTTTGATGTTTTTAGCTATACTCGCAGGTTTCCTGTTGGCATTTGCCGCGCCTATGCTTTATCGCTGGCTCGGCAAATGGGTATACGTGCCCATGGCCCTGCTGCCCTTATCTATTTTTATATACCTGCTCACACTGGCTCCTGCCGTGCTGGGAGGCAACAATTTAGGCGAAGTGCAACAATGGGCTCCCTCTCTCAACATCAACCTGCACTTCTTTCTGGACGGACTCAGCCTGCTCTTTGCCCTGCTGATCACGGGCTTCGGTACACTCATTATGATATACGCGGGCGGCTACCTGAAAGGTCATCCCCTGCTTGGGCGTTTCTACCTGTACCTGACGCTGTTCATGACGGCAATGCTGGGACTGGTACTCGCAGGCAATATCATCTCGCTCTTCATTTTCTGGGAACTAACCAGTATCAGCTCTTACCTGCTTATCGGCTTCGGGCATGACAAGGAAACGTCCCGCAGCTCAGCCCTGCAGGCACTCCTGGTTACCGGACTTGGGGGACTGGCCCTAATGGCTGGCCTGATCCTGGTAGGCATGGCTGGCGAAACCTATACGCTGAGCGAACTGCTGGAGCGGGGGCATGTGGTGACACAGCATGCGCTATACCTGCCGGCACTCGTGCTGATCCTGCTGGGTGCTTTTACCAAGTCGGCCCAGTTTCCATTTCACTTCTGGCTACCTAATGCCATGGCGGCGCCCACACCTGTCAGTGCCTACCTGCACTCAGCCACGATGGTGAAAGCGGGCGTATACCTGCTGGCCCGACTTACCCCCGTCATGGGAGGCACAGACGAATGGCAGTATACCTTAATGCTGATCGGTGGCATCACGACCATACTTGGTGCCCTGCTCGCCACCCAGCATGTTGATCTCAAAGCGATTCTTGCCTACACCACCATCAGCGCACTGGGTCTGCTGGTGACCATGACAGGTATCGGCACTGCTCCTGCACTGGAGGCAATGGTAGTGTTTCTGCTGGCACATGCGCTCTACAAAGGCACCTTCTTCCTGGTGGCCGGCAACGTGGACC
>NZ_AKIS01000182.1:0-7458 GCF_000277005.1 Pontibacter sp. BAB1700
GGCGTTGGCTCCGAGCTCCAGGAAATATTTAGTCATGGAGCGGCCAAGGCCTGTGCCGCCTCCGGTAATCACAATGGTTTTCCCTTTCAGGGCGCCTTCTTTCAGCATAGGTTCTGCCTTCATCATTTTATTTTGTTTGTTTTAAAAAGAGCTAACGTATAATTGTCAGTGCTGACTATCTAAAGATAAGAACCTCCAACGACAATCAGAGTAAAAGAAGCATTCTTTTGCTGAAGCATTTAAAACTATGGATCTAAAACAAATTGAAACCGAACTGAAAGAGGCTACCGACGGATTGCTTATGATAAGCGAAACAGATGCCCCTTTTGAATTTTACCAGGCCGAAAATTTTAAAGGCGAAACACTCGATGAAGAGACGGTGCTCAAACTCGCGGCCATGCCAGCTGATTATCCATTTGAGGAACTGGAGTTGGGTTACTTTTTCAGGAACATGACACACGCCAGACCCGATGCTGGCGAAGAAGGGATGCAGCAGGCCAAACGCTTTCAGCACCTGGAAAAAAAACTGCACGAGCTCCTGCAGGGAGTTAAGGTATACCGTGTCGGTGAAACTCAGAAACTGGTGCTCATACTAGGCCGCACACCAAACGGTGAAATTGCAGGCCTTAAAACCTTGGTGGTCGAAACATGATGTAAAAAAAATCCCCGGCTGCTTTAGTCGGGGATTTTTTTAACTTAACTCTAAAGCTATACCTTCTGAAGTAGTAACAATGTCGTGTTAAAAGTGATCTAAAACGAGCTTGTTTGCCGCAATGATGCCGCTCAAGCATACACCCACTATCCCCTGCCCCGGGTAAACTGAGTCACCGCAGGTATAGGCGCCTTTGTGATCGAGTCGGGCGTCTTTCATCTGCCAGGGTTTTATATCGCGGTACTGAGGGTAACCTCCTACCATGCCATAGGCCCTTTGCGTCCAGTAGATCCAGGCACCGGGTGTTGATGAGTCCTGATGCAAAATATCTGATCGTTTTAGCAGGCCTAAACCCTCCATCCTCTTGATGATCGCCTCTTCCAATTGTCTTTTGTTTTCGATGCGAAGCGCTGCCGGGTCACGAACATGCGTACTGATCGCTACCACTCGTTCTCCCTGCATTGCTCTTTCACTGTCGGCTGGATGGCTGTAACTTACAAAAAAGCTGCTGCTACCGATTAGTGGTAAGCCTCCGGGCACATGTACCTGGTGGTGCAGCACAAGTATAGCGGGTGCCTGACGAAGGACCAGCGCCATGGTAAAGGCGCCGTTTAGCTTCGCGGAAGGCAGCAGGTGGGGCTGCAACTTTTGTCTCACCTGATCATTCTGAAAAAGCTGATAGGTATCGTTTAGCGGTATGCCACTGATCACGAAACGCGACTGGTAGCTACCTGCCAGGCAATTTACTTCATAGCCATTCGGTAAACTGGTAATCGTATGGACGTTACGCCGGTATAGGATCGTACTCCCCTTGCTGTGCAGGTAGCTCTCAAGCGCCCGGGCCAGTCCGATCATGCCTCCCTTTACATAATAATTGCCAAACAAGGTATAGCACAAGGCGGTCGCACCGAAAAGCTCGTTTACTTCCCCCAGGTGGTTCTGCGCCGTGATCAATAATTGCTCGTTTACAAAATCTTTGAACAACTTATTTTCTAGCAGCCCATACCTGGCGAGTAAGTCTTCCATTGTTCTGAAAGCACCAGGCAACAAGGACAGTTGGTGCGGACGAACATTCCCCAATGCCTGCCACAGGTCTTTGACACTGGAGAATGGAAAGGATTTTTGCTCCAGAGAAGTACGCCATACCTTCTGGCTGATTTGAAAACAGTGCTCCCAAAATGCACGCTGCCCTTTAGGTTCAAATACACGCTCGGCTTCTTTGATCCAGTCATCGAGCTCGGCGTATCGCGTCAGTAGCTGTCCGTCCGAGAGGTACACCTGCATGGGGATGTCAAGCTTTAGAAGCGGGAGCTCGATACCTGTCACATCCAGGAGATAGCGCAGGGGCATGTGCTCGTCCAATCCAACTAGTGTCGTGGCACCCGTCTCAAACCAGTACCCTTTTCGTTTATAAGAAGAAGCGCAGCCTCCCGGGTATTTGGCTTGTTCCAGCACCGCTACTTTTAGCCCCCTTTGAGCGAGCAGGGTAGCCGCAGTGAGTGAACCAAAACCAGAACCGATCAGGATGACGTCGT
Organism: Pontibacter sp. BAB1700; assembly: GCF_000277005.1. NCBI lineage: Bacteria > Pseudomonadati > Bacteroidota > Cytophagia > Cytophagales > Hymenobacteraceae > Pontibacter > Pontibacter sp. BAB1700. The sequence goes on from NZ_AKIS01000182.1 coordinate 2,188, forward strand.
ACTGCATGAATGTATAATATTAGGCTTACCTTTGTCGCAAACGATAACACGTGAGCTTACGGAATGTTACTTCCAAAACACTAAAGCGATGCAAAAGAAAGTTGACATAAGCGTTATGGGCTGCGGCTGGCTCGGCCTTCCATTGGCTGAAAGACTGGTACGGTCCGGACTGCGCGTTAATGGCTCTACTACCTCTGAAGATAAGCTGGACATCCTCCGTGAAGCTGATATAAACCCCTATCTGATCAATCTCACCGCTCCTGCTCTGAACGAAGAAGTTCTGAATGATTTTTTGAAGACAGATGTGTTGGTGCTGAACATTCCACCCAAACTTCGCGCTGATGGTGGCGAGAGTTACCTGCATCAGATGACTGTGCTGAAGAAAGCGCTCCTGCAGTCGCCTGTCGGCCGGATACTTTTCGTGTCTTCTACCTCGGTATACCCAGAGCTCAACCGCATCGTGACCGAAGAAGACACCAGCTTTACCGATGAACTGGACCCTGATAATACGCTCTTGCGTGTGGAGAGAATGTTCCGGGACAGTGAACACTGGGTTTGCACCGTGGTACGCTTTGGAGGGCTTGTTGGGGGTAGCAGGCAGCCGGGACGCTTCATGGCCGGCAAAAGTGACTTGCCAAATGGCGATGCCCCTGTTAACATGATTCATCTGGAAGACTGCCTCAACATTTTAGAGCGCATCATTGCTCAGAAGAAATGGGGCCAGATATACAACGCCTGCGCCGATGAGCACCCGTGCCGACGCGACTTTTATGTAGCGGCTACCAAAGCCATAGGCCTGGAAGCCCCTACCTTCCTGAACATGGAAGAAACCAGTTTTAAACTGATCAGCAGCCAGAAACTGAAAGATGACCTGGCCTATGTCTTCTCCCATCCCGATCCCATGGCTTTCTTTTAGTATCTTTGTAGAAGAATTACTGATTGTTAATTGCTAATTGTTTTATCCACTCAGAGCAAACAATCAACAACTACCAATTAACAATTAAACATCTTCATGAAGATAATAGTCATAGGTGGCGGTGCGGCCGGATACTTTGGGGCAATCGCCTGTGCGCAGGCTAATCCGAAAGCACAGGTTACCATCCTGGAGAAAAGCAACAAGCTGTTGTCTAAAGTGAGGGTTTCGGGTGGCGGACGCTGCAATGTGACACATCACTGTTTTACACCTTCTGTCTTTGCGCAACATTATCCTCGCGGTGCCAAACAGCTGAAGGAAGCATTCAAGACCTTTGGGGCAGCGGAAACAGTAGCGTGGTTTGAGAGCCGTGGCGTGAAGTTGAAAGCTGAGGCTGATGGCCGCATGTTTCCGATCACCGATAATTCTGAGACAATCATTGACTGTCTGCAACGCGAAGTCGCCAAAGCTGGTGTAGAGGTCAAAACAGGTATGGCCGTGGAGCGCATTGTACCTCAGCCTGACAAAGGAGGCTATACCTTATACCTGAGTAATAACCACGAACTGCATGCTGATCGGGTATTAGTTAGCTCGGGCGGCAATCCCAAGAGTCAGGGCTATGATTGGTTGCGCATGCTGGGTCATTCCATCCAGGAACCTGTCCCTTCCCTGTTTACATTCAATGTGCCGGGATCGCCGCTCAAAGAGCTACAAGGTGTATCTGTTCCTCAGGCCAGGGTGCGTATAGCCGGTCAGAAGCTCGAGTACGAAGGTCCTTTACTGATCACGCATTGGGATATAGCGGACCGGCAGTGCTGAAACTTTCCGCCTGGGGTGCCCGACTGTTTCATGGTATGAACTACCGCTTCACCGCCCTGGTGAGTTGGGTGCACGATCAAACGGAAGAAAGCCTGCGGGAGCAGTTGCAACAATTCAGGAAGGCACATCCAAAAAAAGTAGTGATTACTAACCCGCTATTCGTTCTGCCGCAACGACTGTGGAAGGCACTCACAGGTATAGCAGGTATCAATGACGAAGTGAGGTGGGCTGAACTTCCTGCTAAACACACAAACAAGCTTTTAGAGGCACTGCTGAGAATGCCTGTTGAGGTGGACGGTAAAACGACTTTTAAGGAAGAGTTCGTGACCTGTGGCGGTATAGACTTGAGTCAGGTCAACTTGAAAACGATGGAAAGCCGCCTGCATCCGGGTTTACACTTTGCCGGAGAAGTACTTGACATTGATGGTATTACGGGTGGATTCAACTTTCAGGCTGCCTGGACCACAAGCTACCTGGCTGGCAGGGCCATGGCCGCTTCCATATCCTAGCATAGCGATATATCCATTTTGGAAACAAAAAATTAGGGAATGCAGTACATCAGCATACAAAACCTAATAAAAATATCACTATGGAAATTAATAAAGAAGTTTACTCAACCGTACACCATCTCATCGAAAGATGCAAAGACGGTGTAAAGGGCTATAAAACTGCTGCCGAAGACGTAGAGGATCAGGACCTGAAAGAACTGTTCCGCAAGTACGCCGTGCAGCGCGATAGCATGATCACAGAACTACAGGATCAACTGCACAAAATGGGCAAGACAGACGACGAGTCCAGCTCTATCGAAGGTACCCTGCATCGTGCCTGGATCGATATTAAAGCAGCCCTCTCTTCAAAAGACAGAAAGCGTATACTGGAGGAGTGCGAGCGTGGTGAAGACTATGCTGTGAAAGCATACGAAGAAGCCATGGAGAAGAACCTGCCAGGTGAGTTGAAGCCAATCGTGGCGCAGCAGTACCAGGATGTGAAAAACGCACATGATCATATTCGCTCGCTGCGTGACAGCGCCTGATCTTTCACATGAAGATAAAAAACAGAAAGGAGCTGCTATAGCTCCTTTTTTTTGTGCCCTCCGCTTAGGCTGAAGGTATATACTGGTATAAAAGTAATAAGCCTGACATCCGTCTGATGTCAGGCTTATCAGTTCTAACTGCGTAAAACAGTAGAATAATCTTCCAACCTTTTTATGATACCTTCTTTAACGGAAGGTTAAAGCCAAGGTTACGGATTAAGAAAAAATAATCACAAAACAAAAAGGCTGACGTTTCAAGTCAGCCTTTTCTAACAATTTGAAGCTTTTTACACTTCAAGCTTTGTATATCCTTTTATACGAACTACCCACAGGCAGGTTCGGTCAATTAGAATCTTTTTTTGCGGAATCCGCCACGATCGCCACCGCTGCTGCGACGGTCACCGCCTCTGAAAGAGTCGCGGTCGCCACGGCCACCGAAACGGCTTCCACCGCCTCCGTATCCACCTTCACGACGGCCACCTCTGTCGCCTCCACGATCTCCGCCGTAACCACCACGGTCGCCACCGCCGAAGCGCTTGCCACCACGATCACCGCCACGGTCTGCACCACGATCACTGAAACCGAAGTCTTCTCTGCCACCACCGGCACCACCTTCTTTCTTCTGCGATTTCTCTACGATCACCATGCGGCCATCCACCTCGATACGACCAACTTTCTGCAGGATATCAGCAGTGTATTCGGTAGGTACCTCCACAAAGCTGAACTTGTCATACAGGTCAATATCGCCTACTTTAGAAGCAGGTATGTCGGCGTTCTGGCTCAGCAGGTCGATCAGGTCCTTTGGATGAACGCGGTCTTTCTTACCGATCGTGATGAACAGACGGTCGAAACCGGCTTTCGGTCCACCAAGGCCTTTTTCAGCCTCTTTACCAGCCTCTTTTGTTTTGGCTTCCTTCAGGCTCATTTTGAGCAGGGCTGCCGCCACTTCCAGGGAGGTATAATCTTCGTTCACCAGTTTCTCGATGGTGTTAACATGCTTGGTCAGGTTACCTTTCTCCAGCACTTCACGCACCTTGTCAAGGAACAGGTTGGTACGGATCTCGTTTACGTCTTCGTAGGTAGGTACCTGCTGCAGCTGCACATTCGCCTTGGTATAGCGCATGATGTCCTTCAGCTTGTACATGTCAGAGCGGCCTGCCACGAAAGAGAAAGCCTTGCCTGACTTACCGGCACGACCTGTACGGCCAATGCGGTGCACGTAAGACTCTTCGTCCTGCGGCAGGTCATAGTTGAACACAGCCTCTACGTTGTCCACGTCGAGACCACGGGCTGCCACGTCAGTCGCTACCAGGATCTCGAGCATGCCGTTACGGAACTTGCCCATCACGTTAGAACGCTGGTTCTGGTTCAGGTCACCATGCAAACCATCGGCAAAATAGCCACGGGCCTGCAGGTTTGTTACTAGTTCATCCACCATACGCTTGGTATTGCAGAAGATGATCACCGACTTCATGTTGTGCATGTCCAGGATGCGGGAAAGTACTTCCTGCTTCATAGAGTTACGCACTTCGAAGTATACCTGGTCAATGTTAGTTACGGTCAGTTCCTTGTGCACCACTTTCACGATCACAGGATCGTTCTGGTAGCGCTTGGTCAGGTCCATGATCGGCTTGGACATAGTAGCCGAGAAGAAGATCGTCTGACGCTCTTCCGGCATTTTGCTTAATACGAACTCGATGTCGTCACGGAAACCCATGTCGAGCATTTCGTCGGCTTCGTCAAGGATGATCTTTTTGATCTTGTCCAGCTTGAGGGTACCGCGCTCGATGTGGTCCATCACACGGCCCGGAGTACCGATCACGATCTGCACACCCTGCTTAAGGGCACGCAGCTGACGGTCATAAGCCTGACCGCCGTAAATAGGCACGATGCTGATGCCTGGCTTATACTTAATAAGTTTCTGGATTTCTCCGGCTACTTGAATAGCAAGTTCACGCGTCGGGCACAGGATAAGCGCCTGCACACTGCGATCGTTCTCGTCGATGCTTTCGATGGTAGGTATACCAAAAGCGGCCGTCTTGCCCGTACCGTCTGGGCCTGGCCAATGATGTCGCGTCCTTCTAATACTACCGGGATTGCTTCTGTTTGGATGGGAGATGCTTCTTCGAAGCCCATGTCAGCGATAGCACGCTGGACTTCCGGCGAAAGCGGAAGCTCGTCAAATCTGATTTTGTTCATTCTGATAATAATAACTTTTTACACTACGTCTGGAGACAGCCTGTCCATAAACCCTTCTTTACGAGAAAGAAGTCCGACAAGAATAAAAATCAACCAGGTTTTGCTTTAACAGCGGTGTAGCCAGTTTTACTTAAATCAGACTGATTCCAAATCGGCTGCAAAGGTATGCATAATAAATGACACTGTTGTCATGCGTTCAAATATATTATTAAATAAGCCAACCTAAGTAGGTGTGTATTATTCGGTTATAAAATTGTTATGAGAAAATGGCGAACGATTTATATTTATTTCAAAATCTTTTTTATTT
>NZ_AKIS01000183.1:0-19562 GCF_000277005.1 Pontibacter sp. BAB1700
TACGCATTGGCACGTGCCTGCGAAACCATTGGCACTGTGTCGGCCTCTACGGCGCTTTGCTATGGGATGCACTGTGTTGGCACGGCGGTGATTGCGGCAAAGGCGACCAACCAACAGCGGAATGAGTTTTTGCAGCCGATCGCGGCCGGTGAGCACCTGACCACACTGGCCCTGAGCGAGCCCGGCACCGGATCGCACTTTTATTTCCCGCAGACGCAGCTCCTGCTACAGTCTGATGACGAATACCTGATTCGCGGCAGCAAAACGTTCGTGACAAACGGAGGCAAAGCAGACTCCTATGTGGTGTCTACAATGGGTATAGAACCTGATGCCACTTTGCATGAGTTTTCCTGTGTGGTGGTTGAAAAGGACCGAAGTGGCCTGGAATGGGGCGGTGAATGGAAAGGTCTGGGCATGCGTGGCAATTCTTCCCGCAGCCTGACGCTGAATGATGTGCGGGTACCGGTACAAAACCTGCTGGGCGAGCGGGGTGATCAGCTCTGGTACGTGTTTCAGGTGGTGGCCCCATTTTTTCTGACAGCCATGTCGGGCACTTACCTGGGTATAGCACAGGCAGCCTTTGACAATGTGCGCCAGCACCTGATGGACCGTACGCATCGCCACAGTGGCATGTCCCTGTCACAGCTGGCCCTGCTGCAGCACCGTGTAGGTATGCTGTGGGCCAAGATCGAACGCACCCGCCGCCTGATCTATCATGCCACCGAACTGGCCGACCAGGGTGACCCTGCGGCTGTACTGCTATATTATCAGCCAAAGCAGAGGTAGCGCACTGTGCCGTAGATGTAGTGAACGAGGCCATGACACTGGCCGGTGGCATTGCCTACCGCGACAACTCCCGCCTCGATGTGCTGCTGCGCGATGCACGTGCCGCCCACGTAATGGCACCGACCACCGACCTGCTTTATACCTGGCTTGGAAGGGCGCTGCTCGATCAACCTATTCTGGACAGCTAAGACTGGCGACCAAGATGAAATGTGTCTATTACATAGGACTGCACGAAGATACCCTGCACCTCTTTCAGGAAGAGCTGGAGGACATCACCTTGCAGGCAGTCAGGGAAGAAGATATACTGGGAAACAAAGCTAATCTGACAGCTTGTGACACGCTGCTGGTAGGCGAGCAGGTCCTCAACCCGGTCCGTATCGCTCAGGAGTCATTCTCCAGGGACAAGGCCATTTCTATACTGCTGATCAATGATAAAGCAAACCACCAGAAAGTAAAGAACTCCCTGCAGTTTGCTCCCTTTGTAGGACCGACTATACAAGCCGTTACAAATGAACTCGGTACCGGCTTAGTTCCGATTGTGGAGGACGCTGTGCAACGTACCGAACAGCGTCGCAGCTATGTGCGCATCCGGTCCGCCAGTTCTTCCATCACGGCCTTTACGCCTAACTACATGGAGAAAGTCCGGGTAAACTACATGGCCCGTGTACTGGATGAGGCACCGATCGGAGCAGCGCTACTGGCAAAAGATGGTACGGTGCTCAACGTGAATAATTACATTGTGCGCCTGCTGGGCCGCACCGACCGGGAAATTCTAGGCATTGCCTTTGCCTACCATTTTCCTGTGAATGAACGGAACGCACTGCAGGATTTTATTTCCGACGGCTACCATAGCAAGCAGAAACGCATTTTTGAGTTGGGTAAAGGAGACAGCCGCAAGTTTCTGGAGATATCGATCGGTGACATTGATGCCGAGAGTTCCTCCCCTTACAAGATCGCGATCGTAAATGATGTAACAGAGGCCACTCAGGCCCGGCAACGCACGTTGGCCCATGTAGATGAACTGCAGAAACTCAATGAAGAACTCCGGGTAGTGAACGAAGACCTGGACACCTTTGTGTACACAGCCTCGCATGATCTCAAATCTCCTATCCTAAACATAGAAGGCCTGGTCAACCTTTTGGAGGAAAGTCTTAGTCAGCAACCGGGAGAGGTGCCTGAGCTGGAACACATCCGACGTTCAGTGGAACGCTTCAAGGCCACCATCGAGGACCTGACAGAAGTAGCCCGCATACAGCGCAGCTTTGGACAGGAGGCGAGCGAACTTAGCGTCGCAGACATGGTAGCCGATGTACAGCAGCTGCTTCAGCCCGAAATAGACAAAACAGGTGCTGTGATTGAAGTTGACATCAAGCAGGCTCCGCATATTTTATTTTCCCGAAAAAACTTTAAAAGCATATTGCTCAACCTGATGAGCAATGCAATCAAGTACCACGCTCCGCAACGTCAACTTCACATTAAAATCCGTACTGCTATAGAGCAGGACCTTTTTTTGCTGAGCGTGCAGGACAATGGCCTGGGCATCCCTACTGGCAGACAGGACAGAGTTTTCCAGTTATTCAAACGGATGCATATGCACGTGCAGGGTAGCGGCATTGGCCTCTACATAGTGAAGCGTATTGTAAGCAACAGCGGCGGCACAGTAACTGTAACAAGTAAGGAAGGGGAGGGCACTACCTTCACCGTTTCATTGCCTGTGCAAATCAAACGTCCTTAGTCCACCCTCAGCCACTCCAGGGCATCCTCTTCCGCCATGAAATAGTGAGCCTGATGGTTCAGGGCAGCTTGTTTTAGTTTCTTGCCTATATTTTCGCTGCTCATTTGCTGCAGGGCATCCGCAGAGGTTATCACCGCCAGTTTACGCAGGTTCAGTTTGGGGAGCAATTGCTGTGCCGTTGAAATCAACCAGCCCTGATCTTCGAGCGTGAGCACACCCAGCCGCTGGTTATTGAGCAGCAGCCGCTCTAATCGGTGCTCCATCAATGCGCGGGCTGCCTTGAGCATGCCATAACGGTACTGTCTGCTCTGCGGCGTTTTTTTCCAGCGGATGTTCATGGTGCTTTTCGCCTTGTCCAGCATGATCGATACAAAGTCTGTTTCAATGGTAATCAAATCCGGAAGGGGGTCGGGCATGCTGGTCAGATTGCCGCTTTGAGCAGGAGCAACCGCTACAGTGGCCTGGCCTCTGTCCTTTAGTCCCGAGCGTATCATTTTCAAATTGAAGTGAAGCGGAACCCGGATAAATTCTTCACCTGATACTGCCTTGTAGTCATCGCCCAGCAGCCAACGCAAGCCCTCTTCCCGGTCATCAAACATATTGGCTTCGTAGGGCATTTCTCCCAGCGTCAGAATTGCTTCCCGCACCAGGTTGTTCTGCTCCTGTGTCGGCACTACACGGGCTACCCGCCGGATTGAGGTATACTGTAGTGCATCGCACATGAATTTTTTAGCCCACTGCCGGTCTTCGGATGTCACGTGGTATTGCACCGGTATTTCGACAAGCAGAAGTTCTGCCTTGAGGATGGCAACTGCCCGGGCCAGTAGGCGAATAGATTGCCTTAGCTCAGCTGAAGTAGTAGAGCGTTCCCACTTGCAGCACAGCAGTTTGAGCTGCGGACAAAAACGCACGGAGAGAATGTCTGTTTCTTGCTGGTCAGCGGTTGGATAGGGTGATCTGTTACCAGCATACTGAGGTGTTGGAAAATTCAAAAAGGAGATACTCATATTTAACATTTGTTTCATAAGACAGCAGTACTGTCAGTAGGTTTTGGTAGCGTAATGGTTGTGTGGGATGATTTACCAACCGCAATATAAGTGTTTGAGTTCAAGCTATTTATAAAATGTTGTAAACGGTTCGTTCAAAGAAGGAAGCACCATCCATTCACCATCAGATTTTTGCCGTTCACCCGCTGGAATTCTACTTTGGCCAGTAGTCCGGAACTTGAAAAAAATAGAATGATTTTCGGATAGCATACCAAAGACAGGTAACTACGTAGTATAGCTACTGAACAATAAGCTTGATTTTTATGAAAACTGGACAAGGACTGCCTGATGTTTCGGAGGCAGATATAGTACTGATAGGAGCGGGGATTATGAGCGCCACGCTGGGTATGATGCTAAAAGAGCTGCAACCCGATCTGCGGATCACGGTGCTCGAGAGGCTGGATGAAGCGGCCGCAGAAAGTTCGGACGCCTGGAACAATGCCGGTACCGGCCATGCTGCCTTCTGTGAACTAAATTATACCCCTGAAAAAGCGGATGGTACGATTGATACTTCCAAAGCTGTCAGCATCGCCGAGTCCTTTGAAATATCACGACAGTTCTGGGCATACCTGATCCAGGAAGACCACATTAAGATACCAGAAAACTTTATCCGGAGTATTCCCCACATGAGCTTTGTGTGGGGCGATGCCAATGTGGAGTTCCTGCGTAAGCGACATGCAGCCCTTACCAAATGCCATCTGTTTGAGGGGATGGAATATACTGAGGACTGTGAACAGCTGAAGTCCTGGATTCCGCTGGTAATGGAGGGACGCGACCTGCTGGAGAAAGTAGCGGCTACGCGTATGGATCTAGGCACTGATGTTAATTTTGGCGCGCTTACCCGCTGTATGTTTGAGCAGTTGAGCAAAATGGATGGTGTTAAACTACACTTTGGCTATGACGTGCGCAAGCTGAAGCAACGGCCAGACAACCGCTGGAGCGTGCGTGTGAGGCACCGTGAGACAAGGGTAAAGCACAAGGTAAGAGCGAACTTTGTCTTTATCGGGGCTGGTGGCGGAGCCCTGCCACTGCTGCTTAAGTCAGGTATACCAGAGGGCAAGGGCTTTGGTGGATTTCCGGTGAGCGGCCAGTGGCTCAAGTGCACCAATCCGGACGTGGTCGAGCAGCACCATGCCAAGGTATACGGGAAGGCCTCCGTCGGCTCCCCGCCTATGTCGGTACCACACCTGGATACACGCTTTATCAATGGTAAGCGGGAACTGCTTTTTGGTCCCTATGCCGGCTTCACAACCAAGTTCCTGAAAAACGGCTCTTTCTTTGATCTGCCGCTCTCACTCAAAGTAAACAACCTGCATCCGATGCTGTCAGCTGGCGTGAAGAACATGCCGCTGACACAGTACCTGATCAACCAGGTGCGGCAGTCACCGGATGAACGGGTAGAAGCCTTGCGACAGTATTACCCCGAGGCCCGCGGTGAAGACTGGAAACTGGAAGTAGCCGGACAGCGGGTACAGGTCATCAAGAAGGGCCCGAAAGGGGGCGGTGTGCTGGAGTTTGGCACCGAAATAGTCGCTGGTGCGGATGGTTCGCTGGCAGCTCTGTTGGGAGCCTCTCCGGGTGCCTCTACGGCTGTTTCCATTATGATCAGCCTGCTCGACCGTTGCTTTCCGCAGAAAATGCAGAGCGAAGCATGGCAGAAGAAGTTGAAAGAAATGATTCCCTCTTATGGCGAGTCACTGGCACAGGATGCTGAATTACTACGCAAGGTACGCAGTTGGACCAGTGAGGTACTAGGTCTGCAGAATACAGTTAAAAATGAAGTGTAGGTATAAGTCAGCTATCGTTATACCTTATTGCTTAGGATCTTATCCGGGGTGATGGGCAGGTCGCGCATGCGTTTACCTGTCGCGCGGTAGATAGCATTGGCGATGGCGGCAGCGGTCGGTCCCTGTGCTGCTTCTCCGGCTCCTAGCGGAGGAAGCTCTGGCCGGTCCAGTACCAGGACTTCTACTTCCGGCACCTGCCTGAACCGCAGAATAGGGTAGGTGTCCCAATTACGGCTCGTTACGCGGCTGTTGTCGTAGGTAATCTGTTCCAGAAGCGTCCAGCTGGCGGATTGTATCATGCCGCCCTCTGTCTGGTTTTTAAGTCCGTCCGGGTTGATGGTCTGCCCGGCATCAATAGCGCCTACCAGTCGGATCAGCTGTAGCTCCTGCGACTTCCTGTCGTAGGCTACTACTGCCGCTACCGCAAAGTAGGCCGCCTCGTTCTTGTACTGCGCAAAGGCTATACCTAATCCGTGATCGGCTTTAGAGCGCTATCCCAGTCAATTCCTTTTGCAGCAGCTTCCAGCACTGCGCGGCCACGTTCGTCACTGAGATGCTTCAGCCGAAAAGCCAGTGGGTCCTGCCTGGCCAGCACAGCCATTTCGTCCATGAATGACTCTAATGCAAAGATGTTGGCGTAGGCACCCAGTGCACGCAATGCTGAGGTTCGTAATGGACCTGTGAAGGGGTGGGATACAACCCGAACATCCGGAAAATCATAGAGCGGACTCGCATTGCGGTGGTTGCCGCCTGAGTAGCCTCCGCCAGGCTTCTCAAACGGGTCTTCCAGGTATTGGGCTGCCAGTAAGTGGCCGGCTTCACCGCCCGGACGGGTGCTGTGAGAATCTGACCAGATCTGGGTATCCCAACCGACAATTTTTCCCAGCTTGTCCAGTCCGGCCTTTAGCTGCAGGACCATGGCTGAACCATAAGGCTCCCAACAGTGCTCGTCCTCGCGCATCCACTGTACCCGTACCGGGTAGCCCGACAGACTGCGTGCCAGCAAGGCGGCATCGGCTGCCACGTCGTCAGCGCCGTTATGCCCATAGCACCCTGCGCCCGGCACCCCGATCACATCTATCTGCTCTTTGTCGAGCTGCAGCATGTCTGCGATGGAGTTTCGGAGCGGGTATACCCCCTGGCTGTGCGTCCAGATGGTGAGTCGGTTTTCTTCCCACAAGGCCAGGGCGCAGGAAGGACCCATGGAGGCATGCATGTGATAGGGTCGGGTATAGGTGGCCTCGTGTTGGAGGGCGGCTGTTTGGAGATTGTCTTGTATACTTTCACTTTCTTCCACGGCTTGCCCTTCGCGTACCTTTTGCATGGCCTGGAACAGTTCTTCCTGTGGAGGCAATGCAGGTCCAGACTCCCACGTGGCTTCAGCCTTCAATGCCTCCAAAGCCTGTATTGCCTGGTACTCTTTTGTGGCAATTACGGCAGCAAAACTGCCATTTCGCACCACTTTCAGCACGCCCGGCATTTTTGAGACCCGCTGTTCAGGTATAGCCCGTAGGGTAGCGCCATACCCTGGCGGACGAAGTACGCGGGCGTGCACCATCCCCGGTAAGCGCATATCGTGGACAAATACTTCCCCACCGGTGGCCATTTGAATGATTTCCCGCCGGGGTAAAGGCTGCCCGACCAGTTGATAATCGGTTGGGTTTTTTAATGGGGCTTTGCCACTTATCTTGCCGCTAAGCTTTTTGCCGCTAAGCAGTTCCCAGTAGCTGACGCTTTGCTTGCTGTTGTCTTTTGCCTGTACTACTCCATCCGTAACTAACAGTTGTTCTGACTTCACACCCAGTTTTTCTTCCGCTAATTGTAGCAGGCGCATGTGTGCTTCTGCAGCCGCCTGTCTGATGGCCCGTCCACTGCTTTCAATCGAGCGACTGCCCGCTGTGTAGCGCTCGTCAGGTGTCTGCCTGGTATCCGCTGTGATGATACTCACTCTATCCATGCGCACGTCCAGCTCTTCTGCCGCCATTTGCATCAGGGCAGTGCGTATACCTTGCCCGAGTTCCTGCTTGCCGGTGATGACGGTCACAGTGCCGTCTTCCCGTAGCCTGATCCAGGAATCAATGTCATCCGCACCTGCCCGACCAGGCTGTTCCTCAACCTTTGTCTGGTCGCCATCCTTATTGTCGGGGCTGCACATGACCATCGGGAAAAGGCTGAACCCGATCAGCAGCTGGCCGGACTGCTTCAGGAAGGAACGCCGGTTAACAGGGGGAAGTTGGAAGGAGTCTTTCATGGGGGGGTTATCCTTTGTTGCTGGTTCCGGCTGCGCGTTGCACTGCCTTTAGTATGCGGGAATGGGTGCCACAGCGGCAAAGCACCCTGTTCATGCCTTCTTTTATTTCATCTATACCTGGCGATGCCTGTTGGTCGAGCAGGGCTTTGGCGGTGACCACCATACCGTTCAGGCAGTAGCCACACTGGGCAGCCTGCTCTTCCTGAAAAGCCAGCTGCAGTGGATGGGGTTTTTCGGCAGTGCCTATACCTTCGAGTGTTGTGATCTTCGCATTTCCGACAGCAGATACAGGCATTACGCAGGAAGTTCGTGCCTCCCCGTTAACGAGTATCATACAGGAGCCGCACTGGGCAATGCCACAGCCGTATTTAGGTCCGTTAAGCTGCAGGTCATCCCGAAGGATATACAGAAGCGGCGTGTTTTTGTCAGCCGTGACAGAAACCTGACGACCATTAATGTTCAATCTGAATTGCTGTGACATGGCGGTAAACTTGCGGATGGAAGCTTGCTTCTTGCTATAAGCTTATCCTTTTGGGTTACGCTCGGGTATCACTTTGGTTACCAGCTCTGTCCGCCTCTGATAGGTATAGGTATAAACTACTTAAAACAGCAAAGCCCTCCCGACAATGTTGTCGGGAGGGCTTTGTAAAATAAGCTTAACGCTAATTACCAGATTCTGATTCTGTTCTCTGGCGCGATGTAGAGCTTATCACCTGGCTTCACATTGAAGGCCTTGTACCAGGCGTCCATGTTCACAGGGGCACCGATTGTACGGTACTTGCCTGGTGAGTGCGTGTCTGTCAGGATAAGCTGAGCTTCTGTTTCAGGAAGGATATTGGTTCTCCATACCTGAGCCCACGAAAGGAAGAAGCGCTGATCTGGCGTAAAGCCATCGATCTTCTTGTTCGACTTGCCCTGCTTGGTCATTTTAAAGGCTTCGTAAGCAGCGCTCAGGCCACCCAGGTCACCGATGTTCTCACCCAAAGTCAGCTTACCGTTCACGTGGATGGTGTCCTGTACGGTGTAGTCGTTGAACTGCTTCACCAACTGGTCAGCTTTCTCCTGGAAGCGGGCACGGTCAGCATCCGTCCACCAGTTGCGCAGGTTACCGTCTTTGTCGTACTGGCTACCGGAGTCGTCGAAACCGTGGGAGATTTCGTGTCCAATCACCGCACCGATACCACCGTAGTTCACAGCGTCATCCGCGTTCGGGTCGAAGAACGGGAACTGCAGGATACCTGCCGGGAACACGATCTCGTTCATCACCGGGCTGTAGTAGGCGTTCACAGTCGGAGGCGTCATGCCCCACTTGGTTCTGTCTACTGGCTTACCCAACTGACTGATCATGTCGTTATAACCCCACTGGCCGGCGTTGCGCACGTTCTGGAAGAAGGCATTGCGGTTCACTTCCAGGCCATCGTACGTTTTCCATTTCTCAGGATACCCCACTTTAGGGCGGAAGGTATAGAGTTTTGCCAGGGCTTTCTCTTTTGTCTCAGGCGACATCCAGTCCAGACCTTTGATGCGGATCTCGTAGGCTTTGATCAGGTTAGCGATCATTTCGTCCATACGAGCCTTTGCTTCCGGTTTAAAGTGTTTCTGCACGTACAGCTGCCCAAGTAGCTCACCTATAGTGCCATCTGTTAGTTGTGACATGCGCTGCCAGCGTGGTGTCTGTACCTTCTGGCCAGACAATGTCTGGGTGAATGCGAAGTTGGCATCCACAAAGTCAGAGCTCAGGTATGGCGCTGCAGACTTGAGCACGTTGAACTGCAGGTAAGTCTGCCAGTCAGCAACCGGAGTAGACGTGAGCATGGTGTTCAGCTCGGTAAAGAACTTCGGATTGTTCACCAGGATCGTGTCTTCACCTGTCACTTTCAGCTTCGTCATCAGCTGCTTCCAGTCCATGTTTGGCGTAGTCTTGCTGAAGTCGGCTACGGCAAACTTGTTATAAGTCTTGTGCGGGTCGCGCATCTCTACACGGGCCATCTGCGCCTCAGCCATTTTCTTCTCGATGTTGAAGATGGTCTCAGCATTTTTCTGTGCAGTAGCCTGATCTGTGCCGGTCAGCGTGAAGAGTTTTGTGATGTAGGTTTTGTAGGCATCCTGAATACGGGTGCTGCGGGCATCATTCTTCAGGTAGTAATCGCGGTCAGGCAGGGTAGTACCGCCCTGGCTCAGCTGCGGGATCATCACTTCCACGTTCTTGCGGTCCTGGCCCACGTAGAATCCGAACATTGGAGCAGCGGCACCGGTGCTGCGCAGGTAAGCCACCTCGTTCAGCACAGCGTTGATGTCCTGCAAACCTTTGATGCGTTCCAGGTCAGCTTTGATCGGGGTATAGCCTAGCTTATCGATGGCGGCGCTGTCCATGGCGGCGGCATAGAAGTCACCTACACGTTTCTCAACCGAACCGGCAGGAGCGTTGGTTTTAGCAGCAGATTCGTTCAGAATCGTGCGAACGGCAATGATGTTGAAGTCGCGCAGCTGGTTGAAGCTTCCCCAGCGTGTTTCCTTAGCCGGAACCGGGTTGTTACGCAGCCATACGCCATTGGCGTAGGTATAGAAGTCGTCACCTGGCTTCACTTTCGTGTCCATGTTCGACTTGTCGATGAACTTGGCCTGGCTGGCAGGTTTACCACCATTCTGTGCGGAAACCTCTACTGCGCAGAAAGTTGCCGCTCCGAAAAGCTGACAGTCTCAGGCGGTTTTTCCAAACAGACGACTCTTTCACAGTCTGTGACAGATTAGCAGTGTCTTTTGTGTTTTTCATGTTAGATTGATTGTTTTAAAATGCTCAAACAGATGCCCTTTGGACAGGCTTCGTTTGAATGCCCTAAAATAAGGCTAATTAGCGAAATTATGCAGTTTATTTTTGAGAAGCCGATGTTATGGCGATGTTTAGCTGTAACACAAAAAGGCCGTTTAAAGTTTAGTGGCCCGCTCATGGGGATTGTACTGGAATGCAGGTATGGCTAGTGATTCACCTGCCTGCTCATCAGCAGCCGCGGGCTTTCATCCAGGTAATAACCCGCTACTTGTTCCTGCACCTCAAAGCCCAGCCGGGTATAGATGCTGATGCCAGCTGCATTGTCAGGGTGCACGGTCAGGTATAGGATGGAAGCGCCTGTTTTTCCATAGCGGCCATAGAGGCGGCCATCAACTTTTCGCCGATGCGCTTGCCCCGGTGCGCCGGCAGCACCCCGAGCGAGAGCAGCCAGCCCTGTGATTTTGCCTGGTCCAGGTGTGACAGCATGTAGCCTATCACTTCGCCTCCTGTCTCCGCCACCAGCAGGTAGTCGCCGGTGATGTCATACAACTGGCGCAGCACAAAAAGCGGGTAACTGTCCGCACCGAACAACAGCTGGTCGATGGCTTTGACGGCTTTGAGGTCGCGCAGTTCGGCTTTACGGATAGTCAGCATTGGGGTAGCCTTACTGAGTTTTACCCTTCAGCAGGTTAATGCTGATGGTTGCCATGTCGGAGTCCGGAAAGCGACGGAAAGCACCTTTGTCGGGATGCAAACCAGCTTCACCTGCCACTTTATGAAATACTTCCACTTCCACGATGTATTGGTCTGAGAACCCGTGGGTTGCATCGTAAGCGGTAGCAGCTGTTTTACCCAGGTTGGCTGCTGCCAGGGCAGGGGGGATGGTATGCAGCTCCATGGTCAGCAGACCGAACTTATCCACATAGGGCGTCCACTTTTTGAGGTGCTCCAGCAGGTTGTCCTCCACCTCATTGTTGCTGATCCACTTGCCTCTGTAAGCAAAGGCGCCGGTAGACCGGCTCAGACGGTTCGGATCGCGTTGCGCCGGACGCTCCCAGATCCGGTTATGATCCAGGAAGGTGCGCACGTTGAGGAGTTCGCGCAGGTCAATGTTGTAGTTCTCGCGCAGGTCATCTGCCAGCAGGTCCGGACGACCGATGTCACCCCAGATCACCTTGGCCCAGATGTCTGCCTTGATCAGGTTGGCCCGCGTTACTTTGAGAGCAGCCTGGTTGTAGTCAGCCCCCACCAGGAAGAGAGGGTATTGGTCCAGTACTTTGCCTCGCTCGGTCTGTCGTTCGATCACATCAAACATGTGCTGCAGAAAGGCGCCGTTGCCGCAACCCATGTCCAGTATGCCTTTTGGCTGTTCATGGATAGCCGGTTAAAGAGTTCGATGATGATCTCATCGATTACATTAAAGTATGTGGCGTGGGCACCACCGCTGCCCCATACGTTCATTTCGCGGTCCACGTGCAGCTCAGGTGCGCCTTCCGGCTTGTCCCAGAGCACATTCGGGTTGCCAAAGATCAGTTCGTCGAGGTGGCGAAACGTAGGGATGTAGGATACGGTCACACCATAGGCGCTACCCCTTTTGGCAAAAAACACGCCCTCTTCAGTGTATTCGTACTGGTCGCGCACTTTGCGGAACCAGCCCAGGTGTGCAAACAGATCCAGTATCTTGCGGAAGTCCTCATGGTTCTCGTGAAATTCCTCCGGACTGAAGCGGCTTTCCATAAAGTATTTATGAAACATCCCGTTCATGCCCAGCAGTACGATGGTCGGTCCCATCAGTAAACCTTCGATGTGTTTGAGCACCTGCTCCTGCACACTGCGCTCCTCCGCATCGTCCGAAAGCGTCAGTCCATACCCATCCCTATACCTGTCGGCTACTTTTGCCCAAAGCTGGTAAGGCTCCTTCTCAAATTTGCGCGGGTGGTACTTGCCCGACAGCTGCATCAGCTTCACGACGTCTTCATACAGGTATACCAGCGGAATAGCCAGTCGGCCGCGGTCTGTCATGCGGTAAGTTACCTGATCTGTTGCATTGTCGAGGTCCTGTGACAGCCAGCCCTGGGAGCAGAGCACGCGCAGTGCCACATTCAGGTAGCCATCGTTCGCTTTAAATCTAGTCACCAGCTCTTCCAGAGTTGCTTCCTGCTCTTGCTGCAGATATTCTAATACACCGTGTTTGTGGAGGCTGAAAGCCGTAGGGGCTGTTACAATACCATCCAGGTGACGGAAGATGGTTTCCCGAAGTTCGCTTTTACTTCTCATATCAAATAGTAACGAATATCATCTTTTTAACTAATCGCAGTCATCCTTCAAGGATAGAAATTTACGGAATATTACACCATCAAACTAAACCACTCAAATAAAATGAAAAGTTTACATGTAACCTTGATAGCAATTGCTTTTGGTCTGGTGACCTCTTGCAACTCTGCCAACGAGCAAGACACGGCGGTGGCGGCCACTGAATCTAATACAGATCATGCAGCTATGGATCATGGAGCCGGCCAGTCCGCCGTAGCTGATGACCAGTCGCAGCAGAACGTAGTGCAGGTAGCAGCCGGATCAAAAGACCATACCACCCTGGTAGCTGCCGTAAAAGCTGCCGGGCTCGTGGATGCCCTGACCAATGCCGGTCCTTTCACTGTGTTTGCCCCGACCAACGCTGCTTTCGATAAACTACCTGCCGGTACAGTAGACGGGCTTATGAAACCAGAGAGCCGCAAGGATCTGCGCAACATTCTGCAGTACCATGTATACGTAGGCGTAATACCTGCTGAGCGTTTTGACAACGACATGAGCCTGGGTCAGGTGAACGGAGGCCGCGTAAACCTTGGCCTGGAAGGTGATCAGCCTACCGTAAACGGTGTGAAGATACTAGCCTCTATACCTACGTCCAACGGCATTATTCACGTAATAGACCAGGTATTGTTGCCGCAATAAGTAGCGCCTCATCTTAACTTATTAATAAACAGGCCTGAGTACTCTGCATAAGTACTCAGGCCTTTATTATATAGATAAACCTGT
Source organism: Pontibacter sp. BAB1700 (assembly GCF_000277005.1). Classification (NCBI taxonomy): domain Bacteria; kingdom Pseudomonadati; phylum Bacteroidota; class Cytophagia; order Cytophagales; family Hymenobacteraceae; genus Pontibacter; species Pontibacter sp. BAB1700. The sequence goes on from NZ_AKIS01000183.1 coordinate 13,412, forward strand.
ATTTTAAAATTTAACATATTTTTTAGCATATATTTTAGTTTGTTTTCGTAAAAGTTCTGGATTAAGGATTAACACATCTTCAACCTTAAAAGCAGTGCATTATGAACCACACACCTTTGCAAAACTATGTTAAATGGGGTGCTCTGGCACTGGTACTCAGCCTGAGTGCCTGCGGTCAGCGGACAACCACCCAATCCCCCGAAGCAGCCACGACTACAGCTGAGAACGTCAACACAGCTACGGAGAATACAGCCCCTGCTTCAGCCTACCAGATTCCGGTTGACTACTATACCCTCGACAATGGCCTGAAGGTGGTGCTGTCGCAGGACAAGACGGCACCGCTGGCCACTATTGCGGTCTACTATAATATTGGTTTCCGGATCGAGCCCAAGGACCGCACAGGTTTTGCCCACCTGTTCGAGCACATGATGTTCCAGGGCTCCGAGAACCTGGGCAAGATGGAATTTATTCAGCTGGTACAGAAAAACGGCGGCATCCTGAACGGGTCTACCCGTTTTGACTTCACCAACTACTTTGAAATCGTGCCGGCCCATAAGTTGGAAACCATGCTCTGGGCAGAGGCTGACCGCATGAAAGGGCTCAACATCACGCAGGAAAACCTGACCAACCAGCAGGGTGTGGTGAAGAACGAAGTGAAGGTGAACGTGCTCAACCAGCCTTATGGTGGTTTTCCGTGGCTTGACATGCCGCAGTACGCCAACAAGAACTGGTACAACGCGCACAACTTCTACGGTGACCTCGAGGATCTGGACGCTGCCAGTCTGGAGGACGTGCAATCTTTTTTTGATACGTATTACTCGCCAAATAATGCGGTACTGGTTGTTGTAGGCGACTTCGAAACGAGCGAAGCCAAGCACTGGATACAGCAGTACTTCGCCGGTATACCTTCCGGGGATGTTCCTTCGCTGCCTGACCTGAGTGAGCCGCGCCAGGAAAAAGAGCAGCGCTTCACCAAAGACGATAAGCTGGCTAACCGTCCGGCTTTGGCATTCGCCTACCACATGCCTGAGCGCAATTCTCCTGAGTATTATGCGATGGGCCTGCTCGACCAGATTCTGCTGCAGGGCAATGACAGCCGCCTGTACCAGGCACTGGTGCAGGAGCGGGGCTATGCCAGCTCTGTGGATGGCGGCATCAACGCTTTCCTGGGCAACATGTTCAACTACAATGGCCCGATGCTCTGGATGGGCAGCCTGATCCATGACCAGAATGTAAATGCCGACGAAATCGTGAAAGTGGTCGATGCAGAGATACAGAAGTTGCAGCAGGAGGGTATAGACCAGGAGCTGATTGACCTGGCGATCGTGAAAATGCGCTCCTCTCTCTATGATCAGGTAAGTGCTTCCTCGGGTTTTGGAAAAGCAGACCTGCTGGCCACTTTCGCATTGTTCGACGATGACCCTTCCCGCATCAACCGCCTGGAATCTGAATTCAGAAAAGTGACACCTGAGCTCCTTCGTAAAACGATAGAGGAGTACCTGCGCCCAACCAATCGTACTGTTTTAGTTGTTAACCCACTTGCAAAAAGCTAAGCGCCATGTATAGAAAGCTATTAACCATAACACTGAGCGCCATCCTGACCCTGCTGGCAGGTATGGCCATGGCCCAGAAACAAACTCCGCCGGAAGGAGGCCAGCCGCGTGATTTTAAACTGCCTGCCAAACAGGAATTCGAACTGGATAATGGGCTGTCTGCCGTGATGGTGCCTTACGGCGACGTGCCCAAGGTAGTCGTGAGCATGGTGGTCCAGGTCGGGAACGTGCACGAAACGGAGAAGCAGAACGGCTTGGCCGACATCGTGGGAAACCTGATGCAGGAAGGCACCGCAACACGAAACGCACGGCAGTTGGCTGAAGAAGTAGCTCGCCTGGGCGGCTCGGTATACGTGAGTGTCGGACCGAATGAAACCTGGATATCCGGTTCTGCCCTGTCAGAATTTGGCCCGCAACTAGTCGAGATCATGTCTGACCTGCTCAAAAATCCGGCATTCCCGGATGCTGAAATGACCCGTATAAAAAATGACTTCAAGCGCCAGAATAACCTGTTACGGCAGCAGCCGGGTGCCACCGCCCAATCCAAATTCAGAGGGGCGCTCTACCCGAACCATCCCTATGGACGTGATTTCCCGACAGATGAAATGATTGATGGCTTCACCAGAGAGCAGGTACAGCAGTTTTACGAGCAGCAGTTTGGAGCCGACCGCACTACCGTATACGTTGCCGGCAAGTTTGACCAGGGGGCCATGAAAGAGGCTGTTACAAATCAGCTGAGCGATTGGCGAAAAGGGGCTGCACCACAAATCACGGTCGCCAAGCCAGTTACGAAGAGCGATATGATCGTCATGGACAGACCGGGCGCTCCACAGTCCACCATTGTCTTTGGTTTGCCGGTTGTGGATCCTTCGCACCCCGATTACATGGCCTTGCGTGTTACCAATTCGCTTTTAGGTGGCTCGTTTGGTTCGCGTATTACCCGTAACATCCGCGAAGACAAAGGCTATACCTACTCACCCTCCAGCTCACTGTCTGCCCGCTATCGGGTAGGAGACTGGGCCCAGGTGGCGGATGTAACTACGGAGCACACAGGCAATTCGCTGCGTGAAATTCTATACGAAATCAACCGTCTGGCTACAGAGGCGCCTGCACCGGAAGAGCTGGAGGGCATCAAAAACTATGAAGCCGGTTTGTTTGTGTTGCGCAATTCCTCGCCATGGGGCATTGTTTCGCAGCTTAATTTCCTCAAGCTACATGACTTGCCGGATTCTTTCCTGGAGAACCAGGTGCAGAACATCCATGCCATTACCCCACAGCAGGTACAGCAGACGGCCCAAAAGTACATGCGGCCTAAAAACATGACCCTGGTGGTCGTTGGCGATAAAAAAACAATTGATCCGCAGCTGAAGAAATTCCAGGCGGAGTTGAAGAAGAACCCGCTTTAAGTTTCGAATTGTAAATGGAAAAAGGGAGCCCGGAATCGATCCGAGCTCCCTTTTATTTTTGAGGTAGGTATAAAACAAGAACAGACCCCTTTATCAGGAGTCTGTTCTCTATTGAAAAGATTAGTCTGTAACAATTAACTTTTCAACTTTTAGCCATTCATTTATACGGCAGCAGTTGCAGGGAGGTTACAAAGTATTTAAAAATATTTTTGATTTGGTGATAACTGCCTCCAGGTTAAGCTCCAATAAGTATGAATGCACTCAGTCGGCAGGATGAGAGGGATACTTTCAGATTGGGCAAAAAAAAGAACAGCACCTTCGTAAAGATGCTGTTCTCTATTTGAAAAGATTAGTCTGTAACAATTAACTTTTCAACTTTTAGCCGTTCTTTTATACGGTGTCAATTGTAGCTGGGTTACGTTTACCCGAAAATAATTTATTTTTTATCTGTTATCCGGATTATTCTCACGGTCTACATCCACCGTTCTGGTATTTGTGGTGGTATCACGTTCCACTACTGTTTCAGTTACTTCATATTCTGACGCCACTGAGTCTTTATGTATAACAGTACCATCAGTTTCTGTAGTCCCGGTTCCACTGTTATCACAGGCTACTAAGCCCATCATACCAAACATTAAACCGAAACCTGCATATAATATCTTTTTCATGGTCTTATTTTTTTTAAATCTGATTATGATACAATATCTGCTTTCAAGTATGGCAGAATTGATTTTCATAAATTTGTACGTTGTCTGTGTTCTAAAAGGTTGTGAATCAGTTTGTTTTAATTTTTATATTCTTGATAATATTATATTTTAAACATGCTGGTGTATGTTCGGCGTGGAATCAGGCTGCTATTTAGCGCTGCTCAACTACCTCTCCGTTTGATGCTTCGGGTAGGTATAGCCGTCAGTGGATCCTCAGGCCAATGGTGCTTGGGATACCGTCCACGAAGGTCTTTTCGCACCTCAAAGTAGCCGGCGTTCCAGAAACTGCGCAGGTCCCGGGTAACCTGCACCGGTCTTGATGCCGGAGAGAGCAGGTGCATGAGCAGTGGAACCTTGCCAGCGGCAATACGTGGAGTGTCGAGCAGGCCGAATACCTCCTGCAGGCGGACAGCCAGTACTGGTGTTGTGGGATCTGTATAGTCAAGTGCGATGCGCGAACCGCTGGGTACCTGTAGATGCGTAGGGGCCAGCTTATCAAGTTCCTGCTGCTCCCAGCTAAGCATGGCTAGCAGGATGCCATTAAAGTCCAGTCGGTTGACATGCTCCATGTTGCGCAGGCCGGCCAGGTGCGGTAGCAGCCAATCTTCCATGGTCGCTTCCAGGGCTGCGTCTGAAACATCAGGCCATTTGTCAGGAGCCAGCTGCTGCAGAAAAGTGATGCGCTGGCGGGTGCGAAGCGCCTCCTCTGACCAGGGTAGCCGTGCTACGCCCTTATCCTGCAGTGCCTGTAGCAGTGCCTGGGCAATCTGCTCCGGGTCAGGTTGGGTGAGTTGTTTTTCTTCCAGTACCAAAGCGCCGAGTTTTACAATCCGTCGTGCTACTACACGGTTAGTCGCATTGTCCCAGCGCACTTCTTCGGTTTGTATGAGCTGCGTCTCAAAATGCTGAAGCACTTCTTCTTTGCTGAGTGGTGCTGCCAACAGGATGCGCGGATGCTGCCCGGCATCGAGGTGGGCGATGCCATAGTAATCAGCTTCAGAGAATAACTCGGTGGGAAGCGAAGCGCGCTGGCCTGTGATAAGACGTACTTTGCCAGTGCTTTCACGTTGTGCCAGCCGGTCGGGATAGCCAGTGCTGTGAGTATGCCTGCGGCGTGGGCTTCAATCGTTCCTTTGGAAGCACGGAGACGCTGTCTCAAATGCTGAGCCTGTTCCTGCACACGCCGGATGGCATTTTCATCGCGCTGGTAGCCGGGTATAGGCGGGCGTTTAGCGGTTAATAGTTCGAGTCGCAAGGGCAGATCAGGCTGGGGTGTGCTATGGGGTTGTTGCGACCGGATGATGTCCCGCTCCGCGAGCAAGGCAGCCAGGGTACAGGCCGTTTCGGTCAGACCCATTTCATGTCCCCTGATCACCAGGTGCCCCAATCGGGGTGTCAGTCCCATGGAGGCAATAGCCTTGCCATGTGCTGTAGCGTGGCCTGCTGGCTCCAGCGCTTCCAGGCGCAGGAGTAAGTCACGTGCCAGGGACAGGGCTGCAGCGGGAGGCGCGTCCAGCCACTGCAGCGCAGCGGCATCCTTTATACCCCACAAGGCAAGTTCCAGCGCCAGACCTGCCAGGTCAGCTTCACATATTTCCGGATCCTGCCGTTCGGGCAGTTGCAGCTGATCGGCGGTAGACCATAGCCGGTAGCAGACACCCGGTCCCAATCGTCCGGCACGGCCGCGGCGCTGATCGGCAGCTGCCCTGGAGACTGGCGTGGTGACCAACGTGGTCAGGCCGGTTCGGGGCATAAAACGGGGCACACGCGCATATCCGCCGTCCACCACGATCTTCACACCCTCGATGGTTAAACTGGTTTCGGCAATACTGGTAGCGAGTACTATTTTTCTGTTGACGGAAGGGGAGGGCTGAATAGCTGCCATTTGTCGGCTTAGTGCCAGGTCGCCGTGCAGAAGGTGCAGCTCTACATCTGCTGGCAATCTGTTCTCGAGCTGTTCGGCCACCCTGCGCATTTCGCCCATACCTGGCAGGAACACCAGGATATCGCCGGCAGACTCTTCCCGCAACGCTTTTATGATCGCCCTGGGAACCAGCTGTTGCAGGCGCTCCGCAGGACGGGTTCCGGCAGCAGCCACTTCGACAGGTGTGAGGTAGTGCGTTTCGACAGGGTAGAGGCGGCCGTCACTCCGAATAACAGGGCCTGCAGCCACTTGCCTATACCTGTCGCATCGAGGGTGGCGCTCATGATCACAATGCGCAGATCGGGTCGGAGGACTGCCTGGGCATCCAGCGCCAGGGCCAGACCCAGGTCGGCCTGAAGGCTGCGCTCATGAAACTCGTCGAAAAGGATAGCGGCTACTCCTTCCAACGCTGGGTCTTCCTGTAGCATACGCGTCAGGATGCCTCAGTCACTACTTCTACACGCGTGCGTGCAGACACGACATGCTCCATGCGCACCCAGTAGCCTACCGTTTGGCCCAGCGGCTCCTGCATCAGGTCGGCCATGCGTTGTGCCGCAGCAC
>NZ_AKIS01000184.1:0-3235 GCF_000277005.1 Pontibacter sp. BAB1700
AAAAGCAATTATTATGAGAATCAAATGAGTTATAAAAGAACACCGTACCATAGGGGTAGGGATATAATTTAAAATTGAATGTAAACATCAAATCAACATAACGTGAAAGAAAATTTACATACAACATTCAATAAGGCTGTTGCTTATTTAAAAGAGGGCAAAGTTAAAGAGTTCGGAAGAGCATTAATAGAATTACATGAAGGCCTGACTTGTTATTGTTTTTTCTATAATCAAGATGATGAAGTTTTAAAGAACTTAATTATCGATATAGAGAAAATAGAAATGAAGTATAAAGATTACAATGATGAAGAAAGTGAAGATGAAGATTATGAGGCCTTTTTCTATTATTATTTAGGAAAAGGCTTTATCTACTATCTAAATGACCAAGAAGAAATAGCTTATCAGTATTTGTCTTCTGCAATAGCCTATAATTTTTTCATTGACTTGCCTTATAGCATCAGAGCCACTATTGATAATAAGATAAATATAAAGTCCAGACGAGACGCACAAAGAGCAGTCTTATTAAACCCATCGGCTAGAAATTATTATGTACTAGCATTAGAAAATATTAAAAATAATAAAAAACGATTAGTTGAAAGCGCTGTTTACCTACGAAAATCATTAGAACTCAATTCATACTCTTCATGTGCTCATAGAAAGTTAGGAGCTGTATATCAGCTTCTTAAGGATTATGAAAATGCTATTATAGAATATAGATTGAGTATGGCGCTTGAACCACGCAAGTCTATATACTGCGATTTATCTGAGTGCTTGAACATTACAGGAAGATACACTGAAGCCCTGGAAACAGCAGCTTTAGGTTACAAACTGTATCCTTCAATGTTTGAATGCCTAGAGCAAATGGGCCTAGCTTACTACTATCTAAATAGTTATGAAGACGCAATACATTTTTACAAAATGTATCAGTTAGAAGATTCCAATAATGATAACGTTAATTGGATGTTGGAACATGTTGAGAAAACACTTTTAGATAAAGTCATTATGGAAGCAGAAGCTACTATCAACGATAGCGATTATGCTGTTGCTGTAGAAAAGATTGAGCAGTATATGGTAAAATACAGTATCAACTATGAGATTGTTAAACTTTACTATGTTGCCAAACTCAAAGCTGTTGATACGAATATTGATATTAGCGAAAGCAATTCCCTATATGTTAGATTAGAAAAATTAGTAGAAAGTTGTCGAATAAAAGACATTAAAAACGAAGACGTTACTGAAGAAGAAGAAAACGCAGTTATGTTACGTGAGTATAAAGCTGGTGATATAATGAGTTTCGGGAAATACAATGGGGATACTGTATCAGTTGTTATTGATAAGGAACCAGAATATATTTTATTCTCCATTATCAACTTTGAAAATTTTGCGTTAAGCCTAGACTTACTTTTACATCCAAATATTTTAGATAAACCTGAGTATATCTTGGCTTTAGAACATAATTTTATCAAAAATCTTTTGATAAGAAAGTGGCATGACGCATATGTTGAAGAGAACCGTTTAGATTATTTGTTTAACTCTGGTTACTCTGATCAAGAGCATTTTGGGAATAATTATGATAGACCACAGAGTAAGAGTGAATGGCTAAAGTCTGAATATGGTGAGGACGCTGAAACAGCATACTGGAACATGGATTGATATTAAACCTAATACATTATTGGTGATTTTTCCAGCCTTACCCCACAATGTAATGGCCTATGTATATTTGTAGCTTCGATAAGCACTAAAGGTTATGTATTGCAATAGTAAAAGGTAAAACGGCATTATTATGTTGCTGTTCTTTCCACTTCTTGACTAGGCTATCATCATTAGATAACATCATATGAGACTAATCATTAACTCAGCACAACTTACAAATGAATTTGAGAGACTAATGGGTCAGTATCAGAAATATTACTGGACTACAGCATGGGCAGGAGTTAGTTCTAAACATTTTGATTATCTAAAGAAGAACCAAGGTAAGATACAAAAGATAGTAGTGGGTTTACATTTCTATCAAACACATCCAAATTTCATAGAGACATTTCTTACTAACAGCAGTGTGAAATTCATAAAGCAGCCACAAGGTACTTTTCATCCGAAACTCTATCTGTTTTATGACACTAACAGGAGATGGGAACTACTTATTGGTAGTGCAAACTTCACTGGCGAAGCATTCACCAGGAATACAGAAGCTACAGTATTGATAGGTAGTTCTGATGATGCGAATAACGATACATTAGATAAAGCTTTTGAATTAGTTGAAGAATCTTGGGCCAATTCAGCTTACTTTACTAAAGATGAACTAGCAAAATATCGACTTGCTTGGCAAAACCTAAGACCTAAGCTAAATAGCTTATCAGGGACTTATGGGGGAGCTAACGGTAAAACTAGTAAACCCATCTACGAAGTGGCAGCATCAAGTATGACTTGGAAAGAATTTATAAAGAAAGTCAAAGACGAAACAGCCCATGGATTAAGAGAAAGACTTAGGGTGATAAGTATATCTAAAGGTCTATTTCAAAAAGTGAATCATTTCGAAGAGCTATCGAATGATGAAAGAAAATTTATCTCAGGTCTACCTAATCATCTTCATATTAATGGCTCTGTAGATTGGGCTTTTTTCGGCAGTATGAAGGGAGCAGGGCAGTTTGCAAATAGAATCATTAACAATGATGTTAACATCTCACTTGCATTGGACTACATCCCATTAAAAGGTCAAATCACCCGACAGCACTATGACAATTTCGTTCAAACCTTCAAACTGTCATTACCTGGAAACTACATTGCTACAGCTACTAGGCTGTTGGCAATGAAAAGACCAGATGTTTTTTTCTGCCTAACTTCAAAGAACCAAAAAGCATTTTGTGAAGATTTCGGTGTAGTTTACAATAGCATTGATTATAATGGCTATTGGGAACAAGTCATTGAAAGGATATATGACTCCGAATGGTGGCTAAACCCAAACCCAAAGACTACTGAAGAAAAACAAGTAAGTGATGCTAGGGCTGCTTTTCTAGACAGCATCTATTATGAAAGATAAACGAGGCTTCTACTTACCATTGTTGATATTTTGAAATTCTACAAATGGAATTAATATGTAAGCATTAAAATATGTAAAAAATGATTAGACAGAAAAGGAGAGGTCATTAGCTGTAATAGTCAAGATATAGTCTGACAGCTGTGGCTTAGCTGACAGTGGTCTGCCCTAATGTATTGTTCCCTGAGCCMGCGTCGTCGG
>NZ_AKIS01000185.1:0-13090 GCF_000277005.1 Pontibacter sp. BAB1700
AGGGAGGTCAGAGCTCCGGCGACCAGCAGGGCTACGGCTCACAAGGTGGCTATGGCTATGGCTCGCAGCACAGTGGCGGCTATGGCGGCCAGAGTGGCTACGGCTATCAGGCGACTACGGCTCATCACAGCAAGGCGGTGGCATGCAGCGCGGCTACGGCGACAGCAGCGGCTATGGTTCTATGAACCGTGGTGGTTCCGGCGGCGGCGGCATGAGCGGTGGCTACGGCTCTTCCTCTCAGTCTGACTGGGGTTCACAAGGTGGCTTCAACTATGGCAACCAAGGTGGTATGGAAGGCAATCGCGCCCGCTACCAGGACCAGGATTTTGGTGCATCGAGAGGAGGTATGCAAGGTGGCATGCAGGACAGAGAAGGTGATAACATCGGTGGCCAGAGCTTCGGTGGTTCACAAGGCTCTTTCGGTATGCAGGGCAGCGGCTCTAACCAGGGTGGCTATGGCAGCTACGACAGCGGCCGAGGTGGATATGAGCAAGGCGGTGGCTATCGCAGCAGCAACCAGGGCAGTAGCTATGGTGGCTCATCTCAAGGTGGTTACGGCGGCTCATCTCAGAGCGGCTATGGTGGTAGCATGAGTGGCCAGGAAGGCTACGGTTCCAGCATGACAGGCTCCGGATCATCCAGAACAAATATGCACGGCGGCTATGGCAGCCAGGGCAGTTACCAGCAAGGTTACGGCCAGGGTGACTATGGTCAGCGTGGCTCACAGGGCAACTATGGTTCGTCTCAGGGTAGCGGCATGCAGCGCGGTTACGGCGACAGCAGCGGCTACAGTTCTTCATCTCAAGGAGATTACGGTTCTATGAGCAGCCGCGGTGGCTCTCAGGGCGGTTACGGCAGCTCACAAGGCGGTTACGGCTCCAGCGGCAGCATGGGCTCAGGCATGAGCGGCGGCTATGGCGGCTCGTCCAGAGGCGGCGGCTCTATGGGTGGCTCCCAGGGTGGCGGCTACGGTGATCGCGACCGACATGGTTCTATGGGTTACGGCTCTTCCAGAGGCATGAGTGAGTATGACAGAGATGACTATGGTTCGCAGAGAGGGTACGACTCCCAAAGCTCTATGCAGGGTGGTTATGGATCACAAGGCGGCTACGGATCTCGTGGCGGCTCCTATAATGACGAGTATCGTTCATCTCAGGACCGCAGCAGAAGCGGTCGTTCTTATGACGACAACTCTGGATCGCAGAGCGGTTACGGCGGCTCTTCCCGCTACGGTTCACAAGGTGCCGATTACGGCTCTATGAGCGGACGCGGCGGCTCACAAGGCGGTTATGGCTCTTCTTCGCAGGGCGGCTATGGCAGCTCGCGAAGCGGCATGGGCTCAGGTATGAGCAGCGGCAGCTACGGCAGTTCGTCTGGCGGTGGTGGCTCTATGGGCGGCTCTTCCAGAGGCGGCGGCATGAGTGGCTATGGCCAGAGTGGCTACCGTGAAGGTGGCTATGGCCAGGGCGGACGCGGCGGCGACCAGAGCCGTTATGGTTCTATGGACAGCGGCACGTCATACTACAGCGATAACCAAGGTTCATCTTCCCGCGAAAACTATCGCAGCGGCATGGGTGACCAGGATTACTCACAGCGCGGACGTTCCGGCTACGGCGACGACAGCGGCTTCGAAACAAGAAGAAGCGACCGCTACCGTGACCTGGACTAACCAGCAGTAAGCTAAAGCAAGAGCGCTCCCGCATCCTGACTCGAAGGAGCGCTTCTTTTTTGTCGTACTCCAGCTCCATACATGCTGGATTATGCAGACTACTTTATACCAGTTCCATCAAAAGCACTCCTGGTAATCCTGTGCGAACTGACGGAAGCTGTGAGGAGGCCGACCTGTAATTTCCTGTACTGTGTTGCTTACCTTAGCTGATTTACCCGCCTTATAGGCTGCGTATAGCTCCAGCAAAGCATCGGTAATTGAGGCAGGTGTACGATGCGACTTAATGGCTTCGCGGGCTGCTTCTTCCGGCACATCCACAAAGTCTACCTTCTTACCTGTTGCCTCGCCCAGCAAGGTAGCCATTTCATGATGCGAAAGTGCCTCTGGTCCGGTGAGTTCGTATACCTTTCCCATGTGTTCTTCTGACAGCAGCACCTCTACAACTACCGCCGCTATGTCGCGGGTATCGATGTAGCTGACCTTTCCCTCCCCTACTGGCATGTAAAATTTACCTTCCCCTTTTATTGAATCAGCACTGTAGTTCACCAGGTTTTGCATAAAGCCAGCTGGCCGAAGTATTGTATAGGGGATGCCACTCTCCTCTACATAAGTTTCCATCTCACGGTGCCAGCGGCCAAGCTGTATACCCGGTTCAGCTCCGGCTCCCAGAGCTGAAAGTTTTACAATATGTTTTACATCCTGCCGCTTGGCCTCTTCTACTAGGTTACGAGCCATCTCCAACTGGTCTTCAGAAAGTGGCGTGATGAGCACGAGCCCATCTACATGCGTAAAAGCTGCGTGCAGGGAATTCGGGTCCCGGAAGTCGATCTCCACAATCTCCACACCTGGCAACCGCTTCAGGTTTTCGCCTTTGATAACGGAGTGCACACCTGCCCGTACCTTCACATCCTGCATGGCCAGTTGTTTTATAACTTCACGGCCTACTGTACCTGTAGCGCCAGTTACCAATATCGTTTGTCGCATAGTCTTATCTGTTAAGGGGTATGTTAGCTATACGTGCCAAGGCCTTCTGCCGTGTCATTATACAGCTTTACTTATAAACTGATCATGTTGGTGATAGGTTAAAGGGGATGATGAAAATCAGTGCTTCGGCTCAAAGCTGACTAGGTATAGCTTTCCATTTTCGTTGCTAATGAGCAACTCGGTAGGCGACAGGTATAGCAAGGCCTCGGCCTGACCTGTGCGGCCTAGTGGCAGGCAGTAGCGCTTGCCCGCAAATTGTACCTGCTCATCTTGGGGTTCAAACAGGTATAGCCGCCCATACCCGAGCAAGGCAAAATCTTTTCCATTCGGAGCGCTGTCAGCAGCCGTGATCGCAGAACTGACACGAATTTTTTCCTGTGGCTCCAGGGTATAGGTGCCGCCCAAAGCGGGCAGGGTATAGCGATGGGTGATGCCTTTGCGGGCGCGGCTCTTGGTGAAAAGGTGTAAACTGTCAGCACGATAAAAGAAGGCCTCCATATCGAAGTGGCGCTGCTGTGTAGGCGGGGGAAATTCCTGCTGATCAGCAAAGCTGAAATAAATAGTGTCCTGCACGGCCATTCCCTCCTGCTGCACCCTGAACACCCGCAGATCGCGGCGGGCATTGGCATTGTTGCCAAAGTCACCGATATACAAGTTTCCCTTCCGGTCCTGCGCCAGTTCCTCCCAGTCCCGGTTAGGAAGTGGCAATGGCACCGTTCGCAGCAGCTCCCCTTTTAGGTTAAACAGGTACAGCTCAGCCGGAGAACCACTGTCAGGGTGCGTCCAGAGGGTGCTGTCTGATGCATGTGCAAGCCCTGAGCTCTCTTTTATGCGGCTATCTAAGCGACCGATTCGCTGCACCTTCACCTTGTAATCTTTCCTCAATCGCTCAAAGTCGCTGTTGCGCCTGTCCGCTCCGCAGCCGCACAAAGCCGTTTGCAGGTATACATACAGGGTGAAAAGTTTGATGAGCATTTATGGGATAGGTAAATTGCTAAATTGTTGATGGCTGGGTGAATGATTCGGACGGGATGTTCCGCCTGGCATCCCAGCATGATATTACAGTGTAATGTCGCTACATGATAACTCTCTAACTCCTTATCTCCCCAACTCCCAATCCCTTTAGCTTTCTCACGAGCGCATCTTTATTTGCCCAGAACTGGCGGCTGTATACGCGCTGGAAGGGCCAGTGTCTTTGCTGTAGTAGCCTGGGGATGTCGGCGTGGGCATGACGTACGGAAAGGTTGTTGAAGTACAGGTCATCATCGGTCAGTACGACGCTGCTATAGTTGCCTTCCTCCACGGTGGTCAGGTCAGCAAAAGGCATGGCGGCTTGCAAAGCAGGCACCAATTGCGCCAGCTGCTCTTTTAGCATCGGTACCTGTGCCGGCATAGGCAGTACCTGCGGCTCGTACTTGAAGTAGCGACGGCTGACTTGCTGGGCATAGTGCAGGTAGTCGCGAAGCAGTTTTGGGCCCGCGTGCTGCGAATTGTCCACCAGCAACTGCTCACTCCGGATACTGCTCACCACGATCACCATTTGCCGGGCACGGGTGATCGCCACATTCAGCCGGTTTTCGCCACCGGCCTGGTTCAGGCTACCGAACTGCATTACCATACGGCCTTTGGCATCCGGTGCATACCCCACCGATAAGATCACAACCTCCTTCTCATCCCCTTGCATGTTCTCAATGTTCTTCACCGTTACAGTTGGTGGCAAGGCTATACCTTGCAACTGGGTCTTTTGCTCCAGCAAGTCCTGCACCAGCATCTGCTGATTGTAGTTGAAGGTGATCACACCTATATCATGTGCACCGTTCTGCAGCAGCTGAAGCACCTGCTCTACACTTTCTCAGCTTCTGGCAGGTTGCTGTTTTGCTGCCACAGGCCCTGTACTTTTACAAACTGGATAGCGGGCTGACGAGCATTCACATCCTGCAACTCAGGTATAAGCTCCAGGCGGTTGCGGTAGAAGTGACGGTTCGAGAAATCGATCAGCTCGGGGAAGCGGCTGCGGTAGTGCTGGGTGAGCATGGTCTGCGGTAGGTATAGCCCACAAAGCTGCAAAAGCGACTCCGCCGTCAGCTCTTCTGGCTCTTCGTCACCATTGCCGCCCCAACGTGAGCGGTACAGGTCTGATGGTCGCAACTGCTGTTCGTCGCCAGCCACTACCACCTGCTGCCCGCGCAGCATGGCCGGTATACCTGTCTCAGCAAAGCATTGGCTGGCCTCGTCAAAGATCACCAGGTCAAAGCAGCGCTCCAGCGGAAAAACAGCCGATACCGTTTCGGGTGACGCCAGCCAGCAGGGTACCAGATTCAGGATCTCCTCACTGAACAGTTCGAACAGTTTGCGGATCGGGTACAGGCTGCGCTTTTTGCTGACCTGTGCATGCAGCCGACGATAAGTCACAGCATTGCCAAGCCGGTTGTACTCCATGTGCCGGTAGGTCTGCTCCCGCAGCCGCGAGAGCACGATCTCCTGACTCAGATTCTGCTTTTGCTGCAGCAGGCTTTGCAGCTCTGTTTCTACACGGTCTAGCTCGCCACTGTCGGGCATACGAAGTTCAGGCTTCTGGCTTTCGAGCTCGTGCAGCCAAGCCAGGTACAGACTGTTCAGGAACAGCACTTCTCCGTCTTGAGCGGTGGCTATACCTTCGTGCAGCACCTGGCGGCATACCTCTCGTTCGGCTAAAGTCAGTGTACTGTTCAGCTCGTCGTAGGCTACTATTTGTTCGAAGTACTGTTGCAGGGTGTCCAGCATCAGCTTGCTGTAACCTTCCTGTTCTGTCAGCTTTTCTATCTGTGTTTTAGGGAGCCATTGCTCCCACTGCCCGTAGCGCTGTTCAAACACCTGCAGTGCCTGTGCCAGGGCCTGCAAGTGCCCTGACAGGTTTGTCTCCAGCCACATCTTTTCGTGCAGCACACGCTCCCGATGCAGCTGCTTGAGCAACTGGTGTGCCTCTAGGGCCTGCTCAGCTACTTCCAGTTTTTGCAGCATCGGTGTCGGGTTGTCTTCCAGTCGCAAGGTATAGCCAATGCTCTTGTTGATGGCTTTGATCAGCTCCTGTGCCTGCTCCCGCAGTTCGATACGCCGCTGCAGTTCACCTACCCCCTTAGGGGTCAGGTCAAACTTGTATTTGCCTAATGCCTGCTGCAGCACTTTTTTATCCTGTGAGAAAAACCAGCCTATACCTTTCAGGAAATCTTTCTGCTGCGCTTCATAAGCTGAGATGGCCGACTTCACCAGCGTGAGTTGCTCGACAGGTATGGCTGCGTCCGGAGCGGGACACACCAGGTATAGCCCTTTGAGCTGGCGCACCAGTTTTTTCAATTCTGATGCTTTGGCCTGTTTGCGCAGGAGGGGTTGCAGCACTTCGGGCACACCTTCCTGCTCGAGCATGTGCTGCAGTTCGTCCAGGGTGTCGTAGGCGCTTCGGTAGCGCTCCAGGCTGCTGAGCTCAAAGTCAGAACCGCTGAGTTGGCTTATACCTTGCCGTAGGGAGCGGTATTGCTCAGGCAGTGCCTCGATAGTGCGCTCCAGTTCCTGCCGCTGCGGCCATCCAAAGCCCTGCAAGCTGTGGCGCTCTTTCCAGATGAAGCCAGGCTGCTCCAGCACAATGCCCTGCTGCAGGCAAGCCCGCAGACGGGGCAAGAAATCATGGATGGTATCAGCTGTAAACTGCCTGAACACCTCCGGAAGCTGCACGTGAGGCTGCTGCAGGCTGCTGCGCAGGTATAGCTCCTTGGGCGACCAGCCGCAGCGGCTGCTGTCGAACAGGGCGGCACGGAAAGCCTCCAGCTTTTGCAGGCATTGGTTGATGCCACGACTCACTTCCAGGAAAGTACGGTCGGTATAGATGCTGTTGAGGGCGTGGTTCTGCTTCTTGTATTCTTCCAGCTGGTCTATCTGCAGCAGCAGTTGCTGGTAGATGCTTTTGCGGTCGGCGTTGATATCATGCACCAAAGCGGCAAACGGCCCCAGACCGGCTGATGACAGACGCTGGTGCACCACATCGAGGGCGGCACGTTTCTGACTCACCACCAGCACCCGCTTGCCCCGGGCTGTGAAGTCTGACACAAGGTTACAAATCAGCTGCGATTTGCCCGTACCCGGAGGCCCCTGCACCACCAGCGAACGCCCCAACTTCACTTGCTGCAAGGCGACCTCCTGCGAGGCATCCATGGCAAAAGCTGTAAAGGTATGCTGCGCCTGAGTGGCTGACTGGCCTATACCTGCATCGGGTGCCGCGAACAGGTCTTCCATCTCCTGTAACCCCTCGCGCTGCAGCAGTTCGTCGTAGTCGCTTAACAGATAAGAGGCAGCCTGCGGGTATAGCCCCAGCACAGCTTCCTGCTCCAGGTATAGCTGACCGGGTTTCAGATCGGCTTCGTAGTCGGCCTTTCGGAAATCGTGGAATGGCTTGAGTTTATCAGTAAAAAACTCACGGCCTGCATGCACCGTCAGCTGGTTCTCCTTCAGTAGTTCGTATACCTGCGTGCGAAACTCCAGCGGGTGCGTGGGCAGTGTACCCAGATCAAGTTCCAGCAAAGGTTCGGCCAAAGGGGTGCCCATGTAGTGCGCGTAGGCCAGCACAAAGCTCTGGTTGAACTGTGCCGGCTGCGACGGATCAGGTACAAGCTCCCATTCCTGCCTGGCATTTACCTGCAGCTGCACCGGAAAAAAAAGCAGCGGGCAGCGTACGGTGGTGCCATCAGCGAATTTGCCATGCACAAATGGCCAGCCCAGGTATAGCTCCCGGCTTCCACGCTCTTCTTCGATCATGTCAGCCTTGCGGCGAATGTAGCGCATGCGTTGGCTCACCGGCGTCACGGGGGCATAGCGACTGTCGGCAAAGGGGGCCAGCATGGCACTTTTGCCACTGATCACCTTCTCCAGCACATGGAAAGCAGGTTTGTTGTTGATGAAATCCAGTTCGTTTATATCCAGGTGCAGCTCACGCGAAAGCCGCAGCAGCAACAGGGCTCTGTTTCCGGCACTCAGGTTGAGCAGACGATGGCGATAGCTTTTAAGAATGGATTTCATACAGTGTATTGCTCCGAAAACGGATGGAATTGCAGAATAGTCTGTAGCTATACGGCAAGTCGGCAGCATTACGGCAAGTTAGCATGAATTTAGTGGACTTGGAAGCGATTCCTGATGCCACACAAAGCGACCGACCCTCACCTGGATCATAGCCAAGGCAGCTCCTAAACTGAAAACTGCATAAACCCTACGCTGCTTAACCTATTGTGCATATTTAGCCGTATGGAATAAAAATTCCGGTTAAGCTATTTTGCGCTTCTGTGATCTGCTTTCCTTATAACATTTTCACCTGAACAGCAGTTGTAGTATCACGCACAAGCTGTAGCTTGCATCCGATTTGCATCAATATTTACTATGAGAAAACCCATAAATCTGCTCCTGTTGCTCGGACTGGTCCTCACGCTGCTGTCTGCCTGCCGCAAAGAGCGGATGGAGAAAGAAGTAGCTCGTATGGACGAGTACACAACCTCCAAAAAATACCCATCCAAGTTTGCGGACGAGAGTATCCAAAAGTGGAAAGAGCAGGTGCCTGAAATACAGGAAATCAAGATCAAGTCCACGCTCGACGGTAACGAGCAGCCGGCGCTGTTCTATACCTCCGAAACAACTGGCCCTCGCCCTTTGCTGGTGATGCTGCACAGTTGGAGCAGCGAGTACCTGCAGGAAGTTAGCATTCCCTTTGCGCTTTGGTCCAAGGAGTATGACTGGGCCTTTATACACCCTAACTATCGTGGCAAGTTTGACAAACCGGAAGCCATGGCCTCTGACCTGGCCATTCAGGACCTGGTAGACGCTGTAAACTACGCCAAAGCAAACGCTGAAATAGATGAGTCGCGCATTTATATCCTGGGTTCATCGGGCGGCGCTATGACTGCTTTGGTGGCAGCTGGCCGGCACCCCGAAATATGGGCCGGTGTGGTGGCCTGGGTTCCTGTGTTCGACCTGGTGGACTGGTATGCTTTCAGCCAGAATTACCCGCACCGTGACTACAACCGGCACGTGGTGACAGCCTGTGGCGGGGAGCCCATACCTGGCACGCCCGCCGCCGAAGAATGCAAGCGCCGCAGCCCGAGCACCTACATCCACAATGCCAAGGACGTGCCGATCTTCCTGGCGCATGGTACAGTCGATGTTCTCGTACCACCCGACCATTCCATCAGGCCTTTAACATACTTGCCAATCCGACCGATACCATCTCTCAAAAGGAAATTGACTATATCCTGGAAGAGCAGGCCCTGCCCGAGGGGATGGAAGGCGCTACCACCCGCGACAAATATTTCGGAGCGAAAGACCCCAAAATTGTGTTTGTGCGGGAGTCAGCTAATGTCAGGCTAACCCTGTTTGAGGGTGTGCACGACATGGCCTATAACCCCGGTCTGCTTTGGCTGAATGAACAGCAGAAGAAGATGCCAGCCCCTCCGGCCGAGCCTGTGGCTGGTCAGTGATCATTATGTGGATAGATCGAGCCAATGTCTGACGCTTCAAAAAAAGAAGAACAAGCTAAACCTGGCCTGCCTACGCTAGAGCAGGTGTCATCCGGCGGGGTGGTGTTTCAGCGAGGGCCTCAGGTATAGAGGTGGCCCTGATTTCGGTTGGCAAACCCGCCCGCTGGCAGCTTCCCAAAGGTATAGTAGACCCCGGCGAAACTCCCGAAGCGACCGCCGCACGTGAAGTGCAGGAGGAAACCGGTGTGATAGCTTCGCTGCTTGAGAAGATCGACACGATTGAGTACTGGTATGTGGGAAACAAAGCCGGACAGCGGGTTCGTTTTCACAAGTTTGTGCATTTCTTCCTGTTGGCTTACGAGTCTGGCGACATCGGCCAGCACGACTGGGAAGTGAACGAAGCCCGCTGGGTAGACTTGCAGGCGGCAAAAGAGCTGCTATCTTTCAAAAGTGAGCGCCAGGCGCTGGAGAAGGCAGAGCGAATGATAAACGCTCTCAAAAGCTAAACTATACCTACAGCTCCAGGTAAGGCTGATTTTCTCAAACAGCTCTGCCGTCACAATCTTGATCTGCCGGATATCCTCTACCTGCCTGAAAGCACCATGCTGCTCCCGGTAAGCCACAATCGCCCGCGCCACATTAGAACTGATATAAGGGTGTGCTTTCAACTGATCGGCATTGGCTTGATTAAGTGACAGCTGCTGCAAGGTGTAAGCTTTAGGCACGAAGGTATACTTCTGAAGGCTGTCTACCACGGCCGGTGGCAACCCGAACACTTCCTGTACTTGCGCCATACTGTGGAAACCGCCCAGGCCATCCCTGTATTTCACAATCCTTGCCGACAGTTTGCTACCTATGCCTCTGATCTGCTTCAGAGCCGTGGTATCGGCAGAGTTGATGTTGAAAGGCGCCAGGATAAATCGCTCACGGGGACGTGGGCTACTGGCCCAGTTTGGGTTTGGCGCAGTCCGTGGACTACCGGCTATACCCTGGTTGCGGCTATACCTGTCAGGTTTGGTTTCGGGGAGTTGGATGTAAGGGTATAGCTTCTGAAAGACAGAATCAGGCAGACCGTAAATGGTCCCGAGCTGTGCCTTGTAAGTGAAGTCGCCGACTTTGTTACGGTAGTTGAGAATGCGCTGCGCCATATACCTGGGCATGCCCAGCTCCTGCCATTGCTCCTCGCTTAAGTTATTGGGGTTGAAAGGCTGCAGTGCTACAGGCACCTGGTAGATTTCCTTCCCACCCTTCAGCTCTGGTTGTTTCGCTTCGAGTTGGGCCACCAGGCTGTCAAGCAGCTGTTTGTCGGATGAGCTACTATCAAAAGAGATGGGATCAGGCTTTGTAACCCATTTAAATAACAATGGTGCTGCCGTCAGCAGCACCATTGCCCCTAGCAGTACCAGAAACCCGTTCACCTCACCTTGCGAGAAGCCAAAGTTGCGTCGAATCCAGTACTTGAGTTTTCTCATCTTTAATTTATGCCCGCGGAGCCTGCCGCTCTATCTCGTCATCATTGTCGAGATATGAATCGGGCTCCGGCTTTGGAGGTGCATTCAGCACCCGGTAAAAGAAGTATGACATTAAGCCAGTTACCAGCAATATGGTACTGAGCATGACAACAAGTGCAGATGTATTCATAGTTTCCTAAATTCTTCCTTCTCTAACTCTTTTTTTGTAGGCAATGTATACCAGCAGCGCAATGCTCAGGAATACAGCTACTAACAATGTACGCGAAGCGTTCACAAAGAACAACGTATCCTGCAACTGCTGAATCACTTCCGGATCAGTCGCCTCGGCAAGCTGGCGCTTCAGGCTGGAGTTCTTGATCTTATTGATGATCGAACTATCGTCCAGTTCCCAGCCATTAGCAAAGGCTCCGGCCCAGTCACCGCCTTTTGGTGTAATAAGCGAGCCTATAAATACCCAAAGCAAGAGCAACGGCGTCACAAACTTGATTATGAACTTATAGAAGTTAGGCACTTGAATGTCGGCACCGGAGGTAATCTCACGCCAGCCCTTGTTCATACCAAACACCCACGCAAACAGAATAGATTCAAATAGCGCAAACACTACCAACGACACGGTCCCCGCCCAGTAATCATACTCGTCGAATACACCATACTTAAAGAACAGCACCGTTGGCATACCCAGCAGCAACACGATCAGACCGAATGACCAGGCAGCTGGCTTGCGTCTCCAGTTAAACTCGTCCTGCAGGAAGCCGATCCAAGGCGTGCCCATGGCAAGCGATGAGGTAATACCGGCAAAGAACAGGAGGCCGAACCACATCACACCGGCTACGGCGCCCAGCACATCGCCCCACTGGTAGAACAGGTATGGCAGCGTTCTGAAACCAAGCCCAAGACCACCCTGGCTGTTCACCAGTTCCGTCACGCCGTCAACGCCCAGGTAACCGATAGAGATCGGGATCAGGATAGCAGCACCCAGCACCACTTCCACAAATTCGTTCATCCAACCGGCAGACATCGCATTGAGGGCGATATCGTCTTTGGAGCGCACATAAGAAGCGTAGCAATGTATGGTACCCATACCTACCGACAAGGTAAAGAAGATCTGACCGGCAGCTGCCAGCCATACACTTGGCGACCATAGTTCGTCGAAGTTCGGTGTCCACAGGAAGTTAAGACCTACAGAACTATCGTTGATAGCGCCATTCTCACCTGCCGTGATAGTGAAGCCTTTATATGCCAGGAAAATACCAAACAGAATCAGCAAAGGCATACCAATCTTGGCGACACGTTCCACCCCTTTGGCAAGACCCTGAGAAAGGATCCAGGTGTTAAGCAGCAAGCAGATCACAAAGAAAACGATCGGCTCATAAGGTATACCGAAGGTAGACTCGCCCAGGCTCACATACTCGTTGAAGAAAGCTGACACGCCATTCTGATCAAGCCCGGCGAAGGTACCACCGATAGAGTGAAACACGTAAGAGAGCGTCCAGGACTCCAGGTAGCAGTAATATGAGGCTACCGCAATGTTTGTCCAGATACCAAATACCCCGATGTACTTCCAGAGGCGGTTGCGGTGCATGGTGTCCACAATAAACGGTGTGGAGTGGTGACCGAACTTACCACCGAAGCGGCCCATGGACCATTCAATCCAGAGAAGCGGAATACCCATTACCAGAAAGCAGATCAGATAGGGTATGATGAAAGCTCCACCGCCGTTCTGCACCGCCTGCACTGGGAAACGGAGGAAGTTTCCCAAGCCCACCGCGTTGCCGGCCATGGCCAGAATGAGACCCACCCGGGAGCCCCATGATTCTTTGTTAGCACTCATAAAAAGAGGTAAAGGTTGGTTAGTTTAGATTAGTTGGTTTAGTGTAAAGGCACGGATAATAGGGATTTAAAGCTTACAATTTAAACAATGGTTCTGATTGCACCATATTAAATTCAATATTTTTAATACATATCAGCCTGTTCTGCGACCATGGCGATGCCCTCTTCAAAGGTATGGGGCCTGTACCCTAGTTCACGTTCGGCTTTGGTGATGATAAAACCAGTGCGCGGCGGTCGCTTGGCAGGCTGCGAAAAGGTACTGCCATCCGCTTTATCGATCAGTGATTTGTCCAGGTCGAAGTAGTCAGCTACGAGCATCGCCATGTCGTAAGGGGTATACATTTCCTTGCCTGAGATGTTGTAAACGCCTTCAGCGTCGCGCTCTACCGCAAGCCAACAGCCCATGGCCAGGTCCTCAGCCAGCGTTGGGGTACGGAACTGATCGGTCACTACTTTGATTACTTTGCCGGCTCGCAAGCTATCACGCACCCACAGCACTATGTTCGTGCGGCCGTAGTCGTGCACCACGCCATACACCAGCACGGTACGGAGTATTGCCCATTTGCATCTCGCCTTCTTCACGATCTCCTCGGCCATCAGTTTGGTCTCGCCATAAAAGCTGATCGGGTTGCTCGCTCCTCGCT
>NZ_AKIS01000186.1:0-33359 GCF_000277005.1 Pontibacter sp. BAB1700
CATTACTTTTCTTATACCCAGTTCCTTAACGCGTGTTTCTACGGAGTAACTGGCTATGCCTAAAATGCCCAGCCCAGCTATTATCATGACGATAAGGGCTAATCCCCCAAAAAAACCTATTCTATCGCCAATGCTTGAAAAACCATCTTTTAAATTCTGAAGATTTGCTGTTTTTTCAGGAAAATGGTTTTCCCATATGGATTGAATAGCTTTGGTTGCTTCCAATTCTGTATTTGGTTTTATTTTTATAGTCAAGGTGGCTACTTCATTTGGTAAATACCTATATAGTAAGGGAGCTGTTTCGCCAATCATTTCATTAGGCATGATACCAATGACTTGTACATAGGCAGAGTCCAGTAATAGCGTTTGCCCCACTAAAGTCTCCGATTCAGGCTCTATTAATTTTGCTGCAGCTTCATTCACCAACACATATTGTTCCCTATTTTGGGGTATATCATGAGGGAAATTTTGACCTGATTTTAAGCTGATGCCTTCTGTTTCAATTGTTTTAGGGTCAATACTTACATAATACATTTCTAAAAACTTACCATTTACTGTTACAGAAGCTTTGCCCTTTTTCATCGGTTTGTAGTACCAGTTAGTAGCCAAAGTCGATTCTACCTGGCTTAACTGGCTTATTTCGTTTTGTAGGATTCCATGTTTTTCACCTCTTAAATCAAGTGTCAAAACATTAGGTGACACGGTTGAGTTAATGATTGCATGATTTTTTATTTCATAATCGGCTAATATGACAACCACTATCATCAGCATGATGGTCACTGAAAACTGTATGACAATCAAGGATTTGTAAACAGCAATACTCCGGAACAGCTTAATATTCTTCATTTTACGCAAAACCTGTATTGGCTGAAACGCTGACAACAGCCATGACGGAAGTGCACCAGCGACTAAGCCTGTGAGAACTGCGTAGGTCAACAAGCCTAAAATTAAGATTGTGTCATAGGAAAACGCCGTATCCATTTCGGGTATGTAGTGCGTTAAAATTTCAACACATGGCATTGTAAACATCAAAGCCAATAGGGAAACAAGGATTGATTCAGTTAAAAACTGTCCAATAATTTGTCTTCTTGTGGCGCCAATCGTCTTGCGGATACCTACTTCTTTCGCCCGGGAAAAGGCACGCGCCAGTGTCAAACTGATGTAGTTGAAAGCAGATAATAGAGTTAAGGCTAGAATTAAAAACAGCTGTATTTTTATGCTCTCCCAAGTGCCAACCGCATTAGAGTCATTTTTAATGTCATTGTTTCGAGGAGTGATAGCCTCTAAGGGTTGTCCCAAAAATTGAAGACTGCTCTTCTCCAATTTCCGTGTATAGTTTTGGAGCGTTGTATTGAACTGCTCTAAATCATCTTCTGATTTTAGACGCACGTATATTGCTGCACTCTTGAAATTTCCCCAATTCTGTAAAATATTAGGGATTGCACCTTTTTTTTCAAGTACTTCGGCAGCATTAATAGAAAGCATGGCCTCAATGGGCAGATGTGTTTCTAAAGGTGGGTCTTGAATTATTCCCCCTACGGTATAAGTACCTAAGTTTTCAAATTGAACCGTTTGCCCTAAAGCATTGGCGTTACCAAATATCTTTTCTGCTGTTTTTTGGGTTAAAAAAATGGAAGTGGGATTATTGATAAGGCTTTGTGCATTGCCTGACAGTAATTTAAAGCCAAAAACATCAAAAAAAGAAGGCTCTGAAAATTTTATGTCAATAGGTACATCTCCTCCGTCGGTTTGCAGGTTATGTTTTCCTGCCAGACGTACTTTCACCGTTTTTTCAACAAAGGTGATACTTTCCAGTTGAGGCGCTAAGGGCAATGGCGCTGTTGCCCATTTGGTTTGTTCCTCCACATTGGTTTCCTGCGTGAGTATCCGTACTATTTGATTTAATTTAGGATGAAATTGGTCTGTATCAAACGTGGCTTTTAGGTCTGTAAACAAAATGACACCAACCGCCATACTCAGTGACAAGCTCAGTACATTGACCAATGAAAAAAGTTTGTTTTTCCAGAGTATCCGAATAGCGATTTTTAGATTGTTCCTGATCACAACGTAAATTGTTGATTTTTAATAAAAATAGACCAAATACTAATGGGGAATCCCTCTGAATCTTATTGCCAAAGTTGGTGCCAGAGTATAATCAACTGACTATCAGTATTTTAAACAAATATTGATTTAAATTTGGGGCAACTGTTAATATATCCGTGTTCGATTTCGCACACTTATTGTATCAAATTGATACAGTGAATCACATTATTTTTCACCCCAACAGAGACTGTGACATTTGATTTATCTCATGCGGTGTTCCCTACCTGCTGCTCGAGAACTAGAAGATACTGATCGTGCACTGACAGTCCAACATGGAGCAAAAAAAGTATAGTACAACTTACATCAAGTATAGCCAAAGAAAAAGCCCCGCCTGAATGAACCGACGGGGCTTACTGAAATAGGGAGAAGGTGCTTGCTTAGTTCACTACTTCAGCCTCTTCTTTTTCTTTCTTCTTGGCTGCTTTTCTAGCGGCTTTCTCAGCTTTGCGCTGCTCTCTTTTAGACAGCGGAGTGGCTTCAGCAGGTGCTTCCGTTTTGCGGCGGGCATCTACCTGCGGCAGACCAGAAGTGTTGTCGTTTACCAGCGTCATCTCTTTTACCAGGTGACCGGCTCCGGCAAACTTGTCTACAATGAAAAGCATGTAGCGCACATCCACCGAAATGTTACGTACCTGGTCCGGGTTATAAGTCAGGTCACTCATAGTGCCTTCCCAGTTGCGGTCGAAGTTAGTACCGATCAGCTGTCCGTTAGCGTTGATCACCGGTGAACCGGAGTTACCGCCCGTGGTATGGTTCGAAGCGATAAAGGCAACCGGCAGCTGACCATCTACGCCATAAGGACCGTAGTCTTTCTTGTCGTAAAGCTCCTGCAGACGGGCAGGTATAGCGTAGTCTTCAGCCGCACCAGAGGCAGCTTTCTCAATAATGCCTTCCAGTGTCGTGTAGTATTTGTACTTCACGCCATCCACTGGCTCGTAAGGCTCTACTTTGCCATAAGCTACACGCAGGGTGGAGTTGGCATCCGGGTAGAACTTACGGTCCTGCTGCATGGCACGCAAACCGGTCATATAGGTTCTGTACAGCAGGTTCAGGTTGTCGTTCACCTTGGAATAGGTCGGCAGCACGTTGGTGCGGTAGTAGTCGTTGATGCTGCTGGCCAGTTGGTAGCCCGGGTCATTTTTCAATGGATTGGCTTTGCCCGCTTTAATGTCAGCAATCGCCTGACGCACACCGGCTTCAGAAGTGAAGAGCGACTTACTGTACACCTCGTCGGCATACTTGCTGAAATCGCCTTTGTATTTCTGACGCACCATCGCGAAGGCAGACGGATGCAGTTTCTGGTCGAGGTTATCGTAATACATGCTCATTAGAGCAGCGAATACTTTTTTATCGGTCGGAGCATTGTAGTTCTTAAAGTAACCTGCTACACCTTTCTCCAATCGGTCGAGCTGGGCGTTGATCTCCTGCTGCGGTGCTTTTGCTTCGATCAGCTCGTTCAGCTTTATGAAATCGTTGGCATAACGCACCAGTTCCACACCCCAGGCAGCTTCCATGATATAGTCACGGGCGATCGTGATACCCTCCAGCTGCTTGTAGTTTTTTTTCAAACTCGGCGATCAGGTTACCATACGTCTGCTTGCGGCTGGCATCAGCATTAGCCCAGGCGGTGAACTGGTTCTCCAGCTCCTGTTTGCGGGCAATAGTATTGGCCTTACGCAGGCCACGGTTCTCACCGATCCACTTTTTCCAGGCATTGGCTACGCTGGCATACTTAGCGGCATACTGTATACGCACCGCGTCAGAGGCTTTCATATCCTTGTCCAGCACAGCCAGCTTCGTATCACGGATCTTGATCTTGTGCGGATTTGAGGTTTCGTAGATCTCCTCAATGGCATGCGAAGTCAGGTACTCGTTCGTGCGGCCTGGGAAGCCAAATACCATGGTGAAGTCATTCTCCTGTACACCGCTCAGCGAAATAGGCAGGTGGTGCTTCGGCTTATAAGGCTTATTGTTCGGAGAGTACTCTGCCGGGTTGTTATTCTCGTCGGCATAGATGCGGAAGATGGCAAAGTCACCGGTATGGCGCGGCCACATCCAGTTGTCTGTGTCGCCACCAAACTTACCGATAGACGATGGGGGGGCACCCACCAGACGGATGTCGCGGAAGGTCTCGGTCACATACATGTAGTACTCATTGCCATAGAAGAACGGACGAATAATGGCATCGTAATGCGTACCTGCGGTAGCCTGCTGGCGCACCTTGGCAATATTTTGTTGCACCATTTTCTCACGTTCAGCCTCTGTTACGTTAGCCGGTATACCTGCCAGGATCTGCTGCGTCACGTCTTCCATGCGTACGATGAAGGTGGCAAACAGACCCGGGTTTGGAAGCTCCTGCTCACGGTTCATAGCCCAAAAGCCTTCCGTCAGGTAGTCCTTTTCCACAGAACTATGGCTTTGGATTTGCCCGTAGCCGCAATGGTGGTTGGTGAGCAAAAGACCCTCCGAAGAGATCATCTCGCCGGTACAGAAACCACCAAACGAAACGATAGCGTCCTTAAGGCTCGACTGGTTGATGCTGTAAATGTCTTCGGCAGAGAGCTTCATGCCCTTCTTCTGCATTTCTGCTTCGTTGAGCTGCTTGAGGAGCATAGGCAGCCACATACCTTCATCAGGCTTGGCCGTGCTTATACCCAGACTCAGACAGGCGGCAGCAAAAAATGCTATAATGCGCTTACTGATCATGTTTTTATATAAGAGTTGGTTTTGAACCCCCAAGATACGGAAGAAATATGAGTTTAGGGGTTTGAGAGTTGGGGAGTTAAATAATGATGTCACTTCGTACTGGGGGTAGGGGCCCTCTATTAGTGAGAAATCAGAAATATTGCCATTGCTCTAGACTGATCTAGTCGAGATGACAAATTGGGAATATTGTTCCTTAAATTGACGGCATTGGGTCGAGACCTGTCCCTACAGAATCACACTTCTTAATTCCTAAACTCCCCAACTCTCAAACTCTTAAACTTTAAAGCGTTCCCATTGTCGGCTCAAAGTTCCTGTTGCTTTCCCAGGTTTTGAAGTTGGTGATCTCTTTCTGGAAAGAGTCGATAAACCAGGCCATTAGGCTAATGTCGTCGAGGAAGCCGATCACAGGTATAAAATCGGGGATCACGTCGAGGGGTGTAACCAGGTATAGCAGCACGGCCACACCGGCGAGCAGCGACTTGTTCGACACCTCCCGGTAAGAGCCGTTGATGTAGGCCTTTACAAGTCGGATGAACGTCTGCATTACCTCCTTCACCTGATCAAAGCCGCTTTTATTGCTCTCCACGTCCACCAGCTTACCATAGGCCGTGGTAAGCAGCATGCCCAGCTTCACTGGCTTCGACACCAGTGCTCCGGCTTTGCCCAGTAGCCCCTTGAAAATAGAATGCTGTGATAGTTTTAGTCCTTTATTTATCAGTTCTTGGATCATGTTTCTGTCTTTTGTTTGGCCCTTATACGGCAACATCCCGCTAATTGGTATAAACCGTGGTTTCAGGCAAAAGCAGGCTATATTCTGAAGAAAAAATATTCTTGTAAACTTGCTTGATTGTATTGTTTTTTCTCCTTTAAATTGGTGTACCTTTAGCATCAAATTATCCCATACACCTCCAGGCATATCGCATTGTATATGAAAGCGCCACTCTTCGTGCTGGTGTCGTTGCTGGTAGCTTCGGCCGCAGTATACCTCGGTTCATTTCTGCTCCCTGACTCCTACGAGGTCAGGCGCTCCATTGTGGTCAATGCCAGACCTGAGCAGGTGTTCACCTACCTGAACAATCCAACCGAATGGGAAAAGTGGAATGCCTGGAACAAAGCCTACGACCCGACCATGATCCGACTTTACGGTGGTCCGCTCACAGGCAAGGGTGCCTACCAGGAGTGGAACGGCGACAAAGTGGGGATGGTAAAAGTACACTTTACGGATAGCACACCGCCAACTGAACTTTACTACAAACAACTCACCAAAGGAGAGGACTTTGAGACCATCGGCATCTTCAGCCTTGAGCCGTTGGAAGAAGGAACTCGGGTAGTATGGCAACAACGCTCAAAAGTGGCAGACGACCCCTACAACAAATACAGAGGCTTCTTCAAAAAATTAAAAACCGAGCAGGAAACAGAACAGAGCCTGCTATCGCTCAAAGCTTTGTTTGACCCTGTAGCAAAAGCAGAAAGCAAAGCACAGATAGCCAACAGAAAAGGCCGCAGCTAGGTATAGCAGCGGCCTTTTGCTTAGATACAGGTATAGCTAGAGCAGTTCGTTCGCCAGGTTGGCCAACTCAGATCGCTCGCCTTTCAGTAGAGTGATGTGCGCATATAAAGGGTGGTTTCGAGCCCGGTCAATCAGGTAGGAGAGACCATTGCTCTGCGAGTCCAGGTAAGGCGTATCGATCTGGTAGATGTCACCCGTAAACACGATCTTGGTATTTTCTCCTGCTCTGGAAATAATTGTCTTCACTTCGTGCGGCGTCAGGTTCTGCGCTTCGTCCACAATAAAGTAAATGTTCGAAAGGCTGCGCCCCCTGATGTACGCCAGAGGCGTGATCACCAGTTTCTCCAGCTCCACCAGTTCTCTAAGTTTCTGGTACTCCTTACTGTTCTCGGCGTACTGATTCTGAATATACTTCAGGTTGTCCCATAGCGGCTCCATGTAGGGATTGAGCTTCGACTTGATGTCGCCGGGCAGGTAGCCGATGTCTTTGTTGCTGAGTGGCACAATAGGGCGTGCCAGGTAGATCTGCTTGTAGTCACGGCGCTGCTCCAGGGCGCTTGCCAGGGCCAGCAGCGTTTTGCCCGTGCCGGCTACACCCTGTATACTTACCAGCTTAATGCGCGGATTTAACAAGGCATGCATGGCAAAAGTCTGTTCGGCATTGCGTGGCTTCACACCATAGGCCGTTTGCTTGTCAACCCGCTCAAACTGGTCATCAGCCGGGTTATAGTAGGACAGGATAGAGTTCTTAAAGCTTTTGAGCACATAGTAGTGATTGTCAGGCGGCGTCTCTTTGATCACCTTAACACTTTCAGAGCTGCCTTTTTCATACAGATCGTTGATCACAGCCGGGTCAATCTCCTCTAAGGTGTCACTGCCGGTATATAAGCCAGCTACGTCCTGAATCTTTCCGGTTTCATAGTCTTCTGCGATCAGGTTGAGCGCACGGGCTTTGAGGCGTAGGTTAATGTCCTTGGTCACCAGCACCACTTTGCTTTTCGGAAAGTCCTGCTGCATGTGCAGGGCGGAGTTAAGGATGTGATGATCGTTCTTGTCACCGAAGATCTTGGTGGCATCGAGCTTGGCGCTTCCGTTCATCATCACCTTAAACTTGCCTTTGGTCTTGCCATTAAGCGGGATCCACTCTTGCAGCATGTGCTCTGACGAAAGCTTATCAATGAAACGGATAAACTCGCGGGCTTCAAAGTTCTTGATGTCGTTGCCTTTCTTAAAGTTGTCGAGCTCTTCCAGCACCGTGATCGGAATAGCTACATCGTGCTCCTGGAAGTTCTGCACTGCACTATGGTCGTAGAGAATGACGGAGGTGTCTAGTACGAATATTTTCTTCTCTTTTGTGTCAGAGGGTTTCTTGTTAGCCGGGACTTTTACCGTGCTGGTCGCGTGGGAAATTTTTTCAGTGTTATCCTGGGTTGTCTTCGTCTGTTTGGGCATAAGGGAAGGGCTAAAGGGCTGAACATACTCTTTTTACGCAATTACATAGCGGTTAGTCTATTTTTGAAACAGGCTATTTCAGAACCCGCACAGGCCCTGTTACCAAGGGCAGTATTTATCAAAAATTAAGTTATCTGATTCAGAAACATTTACGTATTTTTTTATGTACAACTAAATATTTAGTTAAAACAGAAATAATTTTTACATTTGTCGAAGCACACAGCATTTGCTGAAGCTGGTGCCATGCGAAACTGCCTAAGATACTATCGTATGAAATTCTGCTGTACCTTCTTCTTTATAGTGTTCCTCGCTATACCGCTGGCACTGCAGGCGCAGTCCAAGCCTAAGAAGGGCATTTGGCCCTTCAAGATCAACCGTTTCGACAAAGAAGGCCGTCACCACGGACGCTGGAAACTATACCTGTCAGACAACACCACGCTACTGCGCAATGGGCGTTTCAAGCACGGTCAGGAGCGGGGCAAGTGGCGTTACTATTACCCGGATGGCAGTATCCGTAAGATTGAGTACCACAATCCAAACTCCAAGGAGTTTCTGGTCAAGCTTTTCCACGATAATGGCGAACTGGAAAAGCAGGGGATGGCAAGAGTCGTCGAGACAGAGCGTGTGATCCACTACTACTGGTTCGGAACCTGGGAGGTATACAACCGGGCCGGCCAACTCACCCATACCGAGTATTATGAAAGGGGAAATGAAATAAAGTTAGACCTTAGCAGTAGGGACTGAGATTAACTCAAGGTATAATACTCTTCCTTTTCCTTATCATGCAGTCGTAAATACCCATGAATCACCAGCTTCACTAACATCCTATAAGCCTTCTCTCAGAAAGATTCGCAATCTTCATATACTGCCGGAGGGTAACCCGCCGGTTAAGCGCCAGGTAATCAAGCACGGCACGCTCATGGCGGTCGAGCGGGATGCGCTCGAAAGCAGGCTCCTCGGTTTGCATGGATTTCTCCACCATTTTACTGGTCTGCACACTGGTATCATTCACACGCACATAGCCGCGCCAGTCATCCTCCTTCACTTTGGCAAAATGCGGCTTCTGATCGCTTTCAGGTATAGATACTTTCAAAATAGTATGTCCATCCAACTCTACTTCTTCATAAGTCAATTGCAGCGGAGGGTTACAGTAGAATGCAGCGGCCAGTTCCAGGGTGTGTTTTTCTTCATCCGGGTCGATACCCACAATATAGCCATTGTCTTTCACCCCGATAAGAATGGTCCCACCGCGTGTATTTGCAAAGGAAACCAGTGTGCGTGCTATTTTGTCGGGCTGGGTTACCCGTTGTTTGAAGTCTACCTGATCGTTTTCGCCCTGCCAGATCAGGCGCTGTAAATCGTCCATAGTCAGAAGGCTGTAGTATAGCGGCTATACCTAATGATAAAACGAAAAGACACAGTCAGTTGCATTTTATAATAAGCAAGCTATGTGCAGTGTCATGAAAGCATAAAAAAAGCGAGCCTGTTGGGGCTCGCTCTCTTTATACGCAATATTTATTAGAATGGCAGATCATTGTCTGCATCGCTACTGTAGAAAGAAGGAGCAGCTGACTCCTGTGCTGGGGCACCAGCCGGAGCACCAAAACCACCGTTTGCGGCAGCACCCTCTACACGCCAGGCCTGCAGGTTGGTGAAGTACATAGTCTGACCATTTTTAGTGAATGGCTTGCCAGTCAGGTTAAAAGTAACTTTCACTTCGTCGCCCTGCTTGTAGTTGTCGATCAGGTTACACTTGTCTTGTGTCAGCTGGAACTTGCAGTATTGCGTGAATGAACCATCCGGAATCTCCAACACGAACTCACGCTTTCTGAATTTTTCACTTACCTGCTGTTCTTCAAACACTTCGTACAGCTTTCCTTGAATATCAAACGACATAAAATAAACTTTAGAATGAATAGATTGATCTAATGACAAATATACAAAATCTTTGGTTTCGACGGGACTAAAAAAAGGCAGCATTTCTTAAAATATCGCCTTAATCAGACTCACACAAAACAGCAGAGCGCTTGCCGGCGTAGGAACCACTGTAACCCAACCAATACCAATGCAAAACCTAGCTATTGCCATTCACGGAGGGGCCGGCACCATTACGCCTGCCTCTATGACACCCGACTTAGAGAAAGCCTACAAAAGCGCCCTATCCCATGCCCTGAACCAAAGCTACCAGATACTTGAAAAGGGTGGAAGCGCCCTGGACGCGGTGGAACTGGCTGTTGCGCTACTGGAAGACTCTCCGCTGTTTAATGCCGGAAGAGGCTCTGTATTTACGAAAGAAGGCAAACATGAAATGGATGCTGCCATCATGTGCGGTAAGACCATGGAGGCCGGTGCTGTGGCAGGGGTGCGCAGCATCCGAAACCCGGTGCGGCTTACCAGAGCCATACTGGAGCACTCTGACCATGTTTTTCTATGTGGCTACGGGGCAGAGGAGTTTGCCCGGAAGTATGACATCGCTTTTGAACCGGAAGAATACTTTTATGACAAGCACCGCTACAAGCAATGGCGCGATGTTAGGGACACCGACATCTTTATGCTCGACCACACCGAGGACCGCAAAATCGGGACTGTGGGCGCCGTAGCACGTGATGCCAACGGTGACCTGGCCGCGGCTACCTCCACGGGCGGTATGACCAACAAGAACTACAACCGGATTGGGGACAGCCCGGTGATCGGCTCCGGAACCTATGCAAATAATGATACCTGTGCGATTTCCTGCACAGGCCATGGAGAGTTTTTCATTCGGGCGGTAGTAGCCTACGACGTTTCCTGCCTGATGGAATACAAAGGCTATACCTTGCAGGAAGCCTGCGATGAAGTTGTGATGGACAAGCTTGTCCGCTTCGGGGGAGAGGGCGGCCTGATCGCAGTAGACAATAAAGGCAACATCGCCCTGCCTTTTAACTCTGAAGGTATGTACAGGGGCTACAGAACCAGCCAAGATCAGGAAGGCAGGGTATCTATCTATAAAAACTAGTTGCTACTAGACTCGGATGCCAATTCGTTTTTCTCAACATCTTCCATGTCCTTGTAAAAGGCACGTGAGTTTATGTTGAACACATTGCCTTTGGCTAGTACGTGCATCATCATTCCGGCAATGGCCACAGGTCGTCCGTTCTCTATATCATTGATGTTGGTATATTCTACGCCGTGCCCATCCACCACCACCACCAGATTGGAGCCAATGGTTTCGATCATATGGCCTTCTGTTATCAGAACGCCGGTATCCTCGCCAAGGCCTATCCCTACTGTTTTGGGATGCGTCACAACGGCTTCCATCAGGCGACCGAAGCGCCCCCTTATCACGAAGTGCGAGTCGATGATCACGCCGTTGATCAGGCCAAAACCATGTCCCATCTTAACGGAGCCTCGCAGCAATGCTTCGGTAGAGCTGCCGCCCTTGATCATGATCTCTGACATGGCCATGGCGCCCGCACTGGTGCCGGCGACAACAAAGTCCTCGTTCCAATATCTGTCCTTGATAATCTGCAGAAATTCTGTTTCGCCGAAAATCCGGGTAAGCCGCGATTGATCACCACCACTGAACATGACACCGTCTGCTTTTCGGATCCGTTCCAGGTATTCAGGTTTCAAGGCATCCTCATCTTCTCTGATGTGCATCATGTTTACGTTCTCACAGCCCAAAATGGCAAAAGCACTTTCATAGCGTTCACCTACCTCTTCAGGTATAAGCGATGCCGTTGTGATCACTTCAATGGCAGGGTTGCGGGCAGGTATCTCACTAAGGAAACGCTTTAATATTCCCAGCTCAAAGAAATCGAGGTAATATTTCTTTTTGTGTTTTGGGTTGGGGTACGAGCCTTTGTCTTCGTTTCCGCCAATGGCTATCAGCTTTCCTTTTGGTCTATCCACGGGTGCTTCTTTTTATGCTAATTGTATTGTTACAGTGAAGGTATGATCGCAACAGCCATCATAACCCTCACCTAAGATTACCTATATTTTTGAAAATCGTTACGGCCGCAAAGCTTTATTCTGTTTTAAAGGCATATTTCTTCATTTAGTTGAATTGCACTCAAAAAAAAAAGCATAGGCAAAACAATACGAATATCATATTTGTTATATATCTCCTTGGTATGCGATCTTACTATATATATTTTATCTAATTAAAGTTATATTTTCTAAACCTCTGTAATAACCTGCCGTATAGTAATCACACAAGCCCAGGCTTATATTTATTTACGACGCTAAACCTTTCCAAGCTATGAAACTAAACAACCTGAACGACTTATTTGTCCACGAGCTCAAGGACATCTACAACGCTGAAAAGCAGATTACAAAAGCACTTCCGAAAATGATGAAGGAGGCATCGTCCTCTCAGCTCAAGAAGGCTTTTGAAATGCACTTAAGCGAAACGGAGAAACAAATTGAGCGACTGGAACAAGTCTTCGATATTTTGGGCATGAAGGCCTCTGGCGAAAAATGCAAGGCGATGGAAGGAATCATCAAGGAAGCGCAGGACATGATGTCTGAAAACGCTGACTCTGATGTGATGGACGCCGCCCTGATCGCTTCGGCCCAGCGTGTGGAGCACTACGAAATTGCCGGCTACGGCACTCTCTGTACCTATGCCAAGCAACTAGGTCACAAAGAGATACTGAACCTGTTGCACACCACGTTGGAAGAAGAAAAAGCCACAGACCTCAAGCTGACTGATCTGGCTGAAAGCAAGATCAATGTAAAAGCCGAACACAAAGGAGCAAAGTAAGGCTCTAACGAAATAAGGAAAAAAATCTGTCCTTTCCCCATGCTAACCAAGCTGGCCAGAAGTAGACAGATTTTTTTCGTTTATACCTGTGCCAACAAAAAAAAGCCCCGCATTGCTGCAGGGCTTTTTTTGTATTTGGTTGCTATACCTATTTCAGCATGGCATCCAGCGTGTTGGTAGACACGGCATGGTAATTTGGCTTGGCACGCACATAGATTTCCTGTGCTTTTTTCTTTCCGGCAGGTGTAGCGGCCAGTGCTTTGTAGATCGGCACCAGGAATTTACGGCGGCAACGTTGGTCAGGAAGTTGTCCAGTGCCTGATCTGCAGCAGCGTAGTTGTTGCGGATGGTATGGATAAACCAGGCGGCCAGCACTTCAGAGTTGCCGGAATTTGTGAATCCAAAGGCTTTGTCGAGTTCGGCTAACTGCTGCTGACTCATCTGCTCAGGCAGCATGCGAATAAAATGCAGCCATTCGTGGCTGGACCAATCTTTGGTTTGCAGCTGATTGGCTGGCTTGCCGCTTTGCCAGGCTTTGAATGACTCTTCTACCTGAGCAAAGCGCTTCGAAGTTGGTTTTACATGATCTTCCGGAAGTCCTGGCGTATACACCCAGCCTTCGATGTTGATCTGCTCAGCAATTTTTTCGTCACCCTGAATCAGCTCCTTGCGCAGGAAATCCAGGAAAAGATCTGTGTTAGTGCTCTGGAACGCAAAAGTCTGGAAGTACTTGTTCAGGAACTGGTCGAAGCGTTCACGGCCAACCACCCGCTCAATGTTTTGCAGGAAGAAATTGCCTTTTTCGTAAGCAATATCGGTCAGCCCTTCATCCGGATCACGTCCTTCCAGGTCTAGTTTCAGGCGGGTGTCATCGCTGGTTTGTCCCAGGTCTTCCAGAGTATGCTGCAAATCCTGGTAACCAAGCACGTTGAGCATGTCGGCGTAGTCTTTTCCATAGATCTCCTCCATGATGCGTCGCTCAAAATAGACTGTAAAGCCTTCATTCAGCCAGAAGTCATCCCAGGTGCCGTTAGTCACCAGGTTACCGCTCCAGCTGTGCGCCAGTTCGTGTGCGATCAGGCTGGTCAGAGAGCGGTCTTTGGCTAGTACGGTCGGCGTTACAAAGGTCAGGCGTGGGTTTTCCATACCACCGAAAGGGAAGGAAGGAGGCAGCACCAGTAGATCATAGCGATCCCAGCGGTATTTGCCATACAGCTTTTCAGCAGCCACCAGCATTTTGTCCATCTCGGCAAATTCGTATACGGCTGCATCAATGGTAGCCGGCTCCGCATAGATACCTGTTTGCTGCCCGATGGGCTTGAACACCATATCACCCACAGAAAGCGCCATCAGGTAGGATGGGATCGCCTGGCGCATTTCAAAGGTGTAGGAGCCGCTGCTGTTCTTCTGCTGCGGGTTCTCAGCGCTCATCACCGCCATCAGCTCTTTCGGTACCTGCACCTTGGCGCTGTAGGTGATGCGAATACCCGGGCTGTCCTGTATTGGAATCCAGGTGCGTGCCAGGATCGCCTGTGACTGCGTGAACAGAAACGGATGTTTCTTGCCTGCTGTCTGCTGCGGATTCAGCCACTGCAGCGCGTCTGCATTGGCAGTTGTGCGATACTGGATGGTGACATAGTCTGTCTCAGGTTGTATAGCAATGATCAACGGACGACCCAGGAATTCCTTTTCATCGCCCAGCTTAAAGGTGGTAGGAGTCTGTTCCTTGCCCAGGTATACCTGCTCAATTTCAAGACCACGGGTATCGAAAATAATCTCGTTGCCTTTTGCCTTATTCTCTATCTGGTAAGAGGCTTTGCCGGCGATTACTTTCTGATCAAAATTCACGGCGATGTCGAGATCCAGGTGGCGAGCCACGGCCTCTGCCGGTTTGGCAAAGCTGTGTACATCGCTTGGCGCCTGGGCCATTCCTAGCTGTTCTGCTGTCATAGTTTCATCTGTCGTAGTGGTTTGGGTAGAGCAGGCGCCTAGTTGCAGACTTCCGGCCAAACCCAGGCCAAGTAAGAATTTACGGTATGGAGTCATTGTATACTTTGGTTATGGTGTGGTAAGATACATTATTTGTCAGGAACTGTAAAGTATCAGTGTCTAAACGTATCGACAGGTGCTCGCAGTACGTAATATGTTATAGAGGCTCGCTCCTGACAGTTAAGTTAATCTGCTTTGCAGAGCTGAAACAGGCTGACTGCTTTCAACATGCTATGCAGCCTTGTACAGAACATTTTATGCCAGTTTGAAGTACATAAGGCAAAATCAAGATAAAAAGGCAATCACTACTGTAAAATAGCACAATTTGAAGGGCGATATAGTTCTACCGGATTATAAACCTGTCACAGTAGGCCATTAAACCAACACACATGAACCCTTTCATCCTAAGAAAAATAAAACCAATAGGCCTTGTCATCCTCTGCCTGTTCTGCTTAGCTTCCTGCAACCAAAGCAGCGAAAGCAAAGAAGAGGGAACAGGGGGCGTAAAAGAAATGCTGGGCCTCAATACCCTGGCAGCTACTGAAACCGACAGCCTATACATTCAGGACTATATTTCACAGCAAAAACAATTCAAAGAGCACGAAGACCTGATCTACCAGTTTTACGGCGACCGTGACTATCGCCTGGCCTGGTTCAAGGGATCTGATCTGGTACCTGAGTCAGAGAAACTGCTGACCACGATAAATAATGCTTCTAAGGAAGGTCTTGATCCCAAAGAGTACAAGGTGGTCGCCATAGATGAAATGATCAGCCGCTACAACGATATGGGCCGTAAGGACTCTGCCCGGCTGGAACTGCAACAACAGATCGACATTGCTCTGACAGGTACTTACTTTAACTATGCCTCTGACTTTTACCGTGGGCGTATCAACCCGAGCAACATAAAACAGGTGCAGTGGGGCGTGCGCAACAATAAAATTAAACTGCATAAGGCACTTCAGACCATTCTGAAGGAGCGAGAAAGTACCTACCCCTATTACGAGTTTGAGGCCTTACACAAGGGCTATACCGACTTGCGGGACGCCCTGCAGCGCTATCGCGAACTGGAAGAAAAAGGCGGCTGGGCCAAAGTGGAACTGGGCAATCGCAAAATACTGGAGAAGGGAGACACAGCCGCGGCTGTCATTTCGCTCCGCAAGCGACTTGACCCCAGTGCACAGATCAATGCCAACGATCCGGCTATGCGCAGGTTCGATGATAAACTGGAGGCGCAGGTGAAATCGTTCCAGGAATTGCATGGCATCGTCCCTGATGGTAAAGTAGGTGGCAACACGCTGCGCATGATGAATGTGCCTGTGGAGGATCGTATTCAGCAGATCATGATGAACATGGAGCGCTGGCGCTGGATACCAAAACGACTGGTGCCTAAGAGTCTGGATCAGAAATACATTTGGGTCAATATCCCGGAATACAAGATGTATGTTTATGAAGATCCAAATAATAGTCCGGAGGCTGAGCGTTCTTACAAAAAAACAATAGAAATGAACGTGATCGTAGGGAAGGAGCTTAATTCCACGCCTATATTCAGCGATAAAATGGAATATGTGGTGCTGGCACCTTACTGGAACATTCCCAACAGTATTGTTGAAAAAGAGATCGCACCGGCTATGGCCCGTAACCCAGGTTACCTGGAGGGCCAGAACATGGAAGTTGTAACCAAAGAGCGTAATCCGAAGCAGATTTCCCCATCATCTATCGATTGGTCATCTGTGACTGAGAAAACTTTCCCTTATATGGTGCGCCAGCGTCCGGGGCCGAAGAATGCCCTGGGTACCATGAAGTTTTTGTTTCCGAACGAGCATGCCATCTACCTGCACGACACACCTTCCGGCTCACTGTTCAGCCAGACACAGCGCGGCTTTAGCCACGGCTGCGTACGTTTGCAGCGCCCCATGGACCTGGCCAAATATGTGTTGAAAGACATGCCGGAGTGGACAGAGAGCCGCATTCAGGAGACGATTAATGGGGGAGAAGAGACCTGGATCACCTTACCTAAAAAGGTACAAGTATACCTAGTATACTTTACCAGCTGGGTCGATGAGGATGGAAACGTCCACTTTCGGGACGATATATACGGACACGACAAGAGACTGGAGCAAGAGCTATTCAGCTAAACTCCAAGTATAAGCATTCAATCTTAATAATCGAGATATGAAACAGATATGGATAATCGGCTTGTTCTCTGTTTTACTGTTTGCCTCCGCTTGCGGCAACCAGCAGGAGACAGGTGACAGGCCGGAAAAAACAACAGATGAGCCGCTGATGCAACAGGAAGAGGAGCAGGACACCACACTGCAGGATGTTGAGGAAGTAAGTATCCGGGCTATAGGAGGCGAGGAACTGGAAAGTATGACCTTCGACCAGGACACAATTGAGGTAAAAGCCGGCTCGCATGTCAGGCTGGCCTTTACAAACGAGGGAAAAGACCCTAAGATGATCTACAACATCGTATTTACGAAAGAGGGCTATTCAACACAGGTAGCCCGAAAAGGGAGCGAGGCGGGCGCTTCCGGCAATTACCTGCCCGACAGTACCCTAATGCTGGCTGCTTCACCACTGGCACTACCCGGCCAGACCGTGACAATGGAGTTTACGGCCCCTGACAAAATCGGGGTGTATGAGTTCGTGAACACGTACCCCAGCGAGACGCCGTTGATGAAAGGAAAGCTGATAATCAGGTAGTAATAGATCTAAGTAATTTAAAATTTCAGAAAGCCGCTGCTCTCAGGCAGGGGCTTTCTTTTTGAGCTTTAATCACTTACAGGTATAGCCTTAGAACGAAATGCAAAAAAACCATGTTAGAAGGCATACGATATAACAGGCGAATGCATACTTTTGCAGCATCCTGATTGCTTATGAAATTCACCAACCCTGACTGTCTGAACTGTTCGAGCCGGGCAAACTCCCTGCTGAGCTGCTGCAGAGCATCTGAGCTGTCGCACCTTTCTGAAACGAAATCATGTTTCGCTTACAAGAAAGGGCAGCTGATCTTTCACGAAGGGGGTAAACCATCGGGACTTTATTGCATTAATTCAGGTAAGATCAAAATCGCCAAGCTGGGGAGCGACGGCAAAGAGCAGATCGTGCGACTCGCGAAACCGGGTGACCTGATCGGCTACCGTGCCTGATGGCCGACACGAACTATTCTGCCTCGGCAGTTGCGCTGGAGGATGCCGTGATTTGCTTTATACCACGCTCTCAATTCCTGGAGCTGATCAGCCAGAACGTAGAATTTGCGGGAGGATTGATGAAACTGATCTCCAATGCCCTGGGTGAAGCTGAAGAACGTATGGTGCAAATGGCCTACAAGCCGGTGCGCGAGCGTCTGGCAGAGGCCCTGCTGCTGTTACAAAAAACCTACCAGGAACGCGAAGAAGGTGATCAGTTTACCATCTCCATCTCCCGTGAAGACCTGGCCTCTATTGTAGGTACTGCCAAAGAAACTACCATCCGCTTACTTTCTGAGTTCAAAGAAGAAGGACTTATCTCCGCTAAAGGCAGCTCCATCACCATTCTGGATCACGACAAGCTTTACAAGATCAGCCACATGTACGACTAGGCCGGCTGGCTCAATGTTTCAGGTATAGGCAATAAAAAACGGCAGCCGTATGACGCCTGCCGTTATTGTAGCTCAGTCTCTCCTCTAAGCTAAAATCACCTTATACTAAACACTAAACTTTAATCACAAAACAATATTTTGACAGGTATGTTGCGCTCCTGCGCTTGCCTTATTCGTCTTTCTTGATGTTACAAATTTCGGCCTTCCTACAGGGCTATGCACTGAGCATTATCAGTTCAGAAAGTGACATGCATCATCTTTTAGGCTTTGCCTCCCAATTACCTTTGTACCAGACATTAATAAAGGAAAATTGTGATGGAAGCCGCACTCCAAACCAATATTCAGAACTGCTACCACTGCGGGGATTCCTGTGGTGATGAGCCCATTGTAGCACACGAGAAAGCTTTCTGCTGCGATGGGTGTAAAGCCGTTTATGAACTTCTCGAAGAAAATAATCTCTGTACCTACTATAACCTGGAAGAAAGTCCTGGCCTCACCGGCAAAAAGCCGGTTACGGATGCCCGCTTTGCCTATCTGGACGAC
Organism: Pontibacter sp. BAB1700; assembly: GCF_000277005.1. Classification (NCBI taxonomy): domain Bacteria; kingdom Pseudomonadati; phylum Bacteroidota; class Cytophagia; order Cytophagales; family Hymenobacteraceae; genus Pontibacter; species Pontibacter sp. BAB1700. The sequence continues at coordinate 18,628 of NZ_AKIS01000186.1, forward strand.
CCGGGTGTGGAGGCCCAGCTGATCAACTTCCGCAGTGACAAGATCTGTAAGCTCACCTTTTACATTCCACAGATGCACTGCAGTTCCTGTATCTGGCTGCTGGAGAACCTGTTCAAGTTGAACCCAGGTATAGCCGAAACCACGGTGAACTTTATGCGCAAGGAAGTAGCCCTGACTTACTTTCACGAAAAGACCTCTTTGCGTGAAGTAGTAGAGCTGCTGACCCGGATCGGCTACGAGCCAGCCATCACGCTGGCCGACACAGACGGCAAGAAAACAACCACAAAGAGCCGCACCATTATCTACAAGCTAGGTATAGCCGGCTTTGCTTTCGGTAATGTGATGCTGCTGGCTTTCCCGGATTACCTGGACTTTACGCAGGGGCTGCAACACAGCTTCGGCTCTTTCTTTGGCTACCTGAGCATCCTGTTGTCTATACCTGTTTTCTTCTACAGTGCACGTGGTTTCTTTACGTCAGCCTGGGAGGGCATTAAGCAGCGCATGGTCAACATCGACCTGCCGATCTCAACGGGTCTGTTGGCACTCTTCTTTGTCTCCTTGTTTGACATCCTCACCGGCCGCGGACCAGGCTATCTGGACTCGTTCACAGGTCTGGTGTTCTTCATGCTGATCGGCAAGTATTTCCAACAGCGCACCTATGATACGCTGTCCTTCGACCGTGACTATACCTCTTATTTCCCGGTGTCGATCACAGTGCTGAAAGAGAACGGCGAGGAATCCTCCACCGCTGTACGAAACCTTCAGGTGGGCGACCGTATCCGCATTCGTAATCAGGAGCTTATACCTGCCGATGCCATCCTGCTGCACGGTCGTGCCATGATCGACTACAGCTTTGTGTCCGGTGAGTCGGAGCCGGTGGAGAAAGTGGTCGGCGAAGTGATCTATGCAGGTGGTCGCCAGGTAGGCGAGAGCATCGAACTGGAAGTAGTGAAGGAGGTATCGCAGGGCTACCTGACGCAGCTCTGGAACGACACAGTCTTCTCGAAGAACGAAGAGCAGTACCTGCATACCTACTCTAATATTGCGGGCAAGTACTTCATCATCGTAACGCTGATGGTAGCAGCCGGTGCACTCGTTTACTGGGTGCCGCGCGACATGGACATCGCGATGAAGGCCTTCACGTCCGTGCTGATCATTGCCTGTCCTTGTGCTTTGTCACTGGCTACGCCCTTCGTGCACGGCCATACCATGCGTGTGTTCGGTCGTAACAAATTCTACCTCAAAAACACGGGCGTAGTAGAGCGACTGGCTAAGATTGATACCGTGGTGTTCGACAAAACAGGTACGCTGACAGAGCCAAGTGAAGCAGAGGTAACTTACACTGGCAAAACACTTTCAACTGATCAGCAGCAAGCGATACTTTCAGTGCTACGTCACTCGACACACCCGCTCAGTCAACGCATCAGTGAGTCCATTCAAGGCAGCACAGCTCCTGTAACAGGTTTCCAGGAATACACCGGTAAAGGACTGGTTGGCGAAGTGAAGGGTATGCATGTACGTGTAGGCTCCGCCGCATACCTGGGCGTACCAGCAGACAAGCAAAAAGACACTCTCAAAACAACAGTTTATGTATCGATAGACGGTGTGGTACTAGGTTACTATACCTTCTTCAACGTGTACCGCAATGGCTTGAGCAATGTGCTGGGCGATCTGAAAGACAAGAAGATCGCTGTGCTCTCAGGCGACAACGACCATGAAGAAGCACGACTGCGGGAACTGTTGGGCAGCGAAGCAGAGCTGAACTTCAATCAGTCGCCTGTTCAGAAACTGGAGTACATCCAAAAGCTGAAAGAGCAGGACCACCGCCAGGTGCTGATGGTGGGTGACGGGCTGAACGATGCCGGTGCCCTGAAGCAGAGTGATGCAGGTATAGCCCTGAGCAACAGCGTCACCAACTTCTCACCCTCCTGCGACGCTATCCTGGATGCGGAGTCATTTGACAAACTGAGCATGTTCCTGAAGTTCTCCAAGAAGACCATGACGCTGATCCTGTTGACCTTCGCTGTGTCGCTGATTTACAACGTGGTCGGATTGACCATGGCGGTGATGGGCTCTTTACTCCGATCGTATCCGCTATCCTGATGCCGATCAGTACGCTCAGTGTGATGACTTTTGCCACCCTCTCCGTGAAGTACGCCGCAAAAAAGGCGGGACTTTAAATAATTGAGTGATTGAGTGAATGATTAATATTCTCAGGTATAAACATTCACTAACTCACTCAATCACTCATTCACCAACTCGCTAACTCACTAAATCTCATACTCCCATGTATATCATATTTGTTCTTATCGCTGTCAGTGTGCTTGTAGCAGCCGGTTTCCTGGCCGCTTTCCTGTGGGCAGTTCGCTCCGGACAGTACGACGACGACTATACCCCAGCTGTTCGCATGCTATTCGAAAACGAGTTCAACGGCGTGCCAAAAACCGAAAAACCAAGCCAGAAGCAGTCATAAGTCACCTCGATTACTGATGACAATCACCTCGAAGAATGACTTTGGTCATCTTTTCGGAGAGGCCGAATTCTCAATTTTGCACATGATTAACAAGCAAACAAACAGTATTTCACAACACACCTTAACCAATGGAGGACACCGCACATGTCAACTAATGTAGCAACTGTCTTAGAGCCGAACCCGAAACGGGTAGGTCAGGATACAGGGGGGATCGAATCCTTTTTCTACGACAACAAGATCGTTCGCGACTTTGGTATCGCTACCGTATTCTGGGGCGTAGCCGGTATGATTATCGGTACGCTGATCGCGTTCCAGCTCGCCAACCCCGATGTGAACATGGGTAACCAGTACACAACATTCGGCCGTATCAGGCCACTGCACACCAATGCGGTGATCTTTGCCTTCGTGGGTAACGCCATCTTTATGGGTGTGTATTACTCACTCCAGCGCCTCTGCAAGTCGCGCATGTACAGCGACAAACTCAGCAAACTAAATTTCTGGGGCTGGCAGCTGATCATTGTGGCGGCGCTTATCACGCTTCCGCTGGGTATTACGACCTCGAAAGAGTATGCTGAGCTGGAGTGGCCAATCGACATCGCTATTACACTGGTATGGGTGGTATTTGGCTGGAACATGTTCGGTACTATTGCCAAGCGTCGTGAGAAGCACATGTATGTGGCTATCTGGTTCTATATTGCCACCTTCCTGACCGTAGCGGTGCTGCACATTGTAAACTCTTATGAGCTGCCTGTTACCTTCTGGAAAAGCTACTCGGGCTACGCCGGGGTGCAGGATGCGCTGGTGCAGTGGTGGTATGGCCACAATGCGGTTGCGTTCTTCCTGACAACGCCGTTCCTGGGCCTGATGTACTACTTCCTGCCAAAGGCTGCTAACCGTCCGGTATACTCATACAGACTTTCCATTATTCACTTCTGGTCGCTGATCTTCATCTACATCTGGGCTGGTCCGCACCACTTGCTGTATACCTCACTGCCTGACTGGGCACAATCACTGGGTGTTGTGTTCTCTGTCATGCTGATCGCTCCAAGCTGGGGTGGTATGATCAACGGTCTTCTGACGCTGCGTGGCGCCTGGGACAAGGTTCGTGAGGAGCCGGTGCTGAAATTCATGGTAGTGGCGATCACCGCTTATGGTATGGCTACTTTCGAAGGTCCGATGCTGTCGCTGAAGAACGTGAACGCCATCGCGCACTTCACCGACTGGATCGTTGCACACGTGCACGTGGGTGCCCTTGGCTGGAATGGCTTCCTGACATTTGCGATGCTGTACTGGTTGTTCCCACGCTTGTACAAGACACAACTACACTCTAAGAAACTAGCCAATGCGCACTTCTGGTTAGGTACACTGGGTATCCTATTCTACGCTATACCTATGTACTGGGCAGGTTTCACTCAAGGTTTGATGTGGAAACAGTTCACAGCAGAAGGTACACTACAGTACTCTAACTTCCTGGAAACGGTGCTGCAGATCGTGCCGATGTACTACCTGCGTGGTATTGGTGGCGTGCTATACCTGAGCGGTGTATTCCTGATGATCTACAACTTGTATAAGACAGCGAAGTCTGGTGCATTAGAAGCTAACGAAGCGGCTATCGCTCCTCCGGTTGTGAAAGAAGTAAGCCACAATGCCGGTCACTGGCACAGCTGGATCGAAAAGCGCCCGATGCAAATGGCAGTTTGGGCTACTGTAGCCATCCTGATTGGCGGTCTGGTAGAATTTATTCCTGCCTTCGTGATCAAATCAAACGTGCCAACTATCGCCAGCGTGAAGCCTTATACCTCGCTGGAGCTACAGGGACGTGACCTGTACATCAAAGAGGGCTGTGTGAACTGCCATACGCAAATGGTCCGTCCGTTCAGATCGGAGACAGAGCGTTACGGCGAGTACTCTAAAGCAGGTGAGTTCGTGTATGACCACAACTTCCTGTGGGGTTCTAAGCGTACCGGTCCGGATCTTCACAGAGTAGGCGGTAAGTACCCGCACAGCTGGCACTACCACCACATGCTCGACCCAACATCCATGTCACCGGGCTCTATCATGCCAGCTTACCCATGGTTGTTTGAGCAGGACGTTGACCTGACCACAACTGAGGCGAAACTGAAAGTGCTGAAACAGCTGGGTGTGCCTTACGAGGACGAATACATCGCCAATGCGAACCAGGAGCTGATGAAGCAGGCACGTGAAATCACCGCCGACCTGGCCAAAGAAGGCCTGGAAGTGCGCCCTGAAAGCGAGATCGTCGCCATGATCGCCTACCTGCAGCGTTTGGGTACCGACATCAAGGTGAAAGCTGAAGAAGTAGAAGAATAGTAAACCTGACAAAAGACTTAGTGACAAAGGACATCGGAGGCTACACTCTGGTCCAGCGTCACTAAGTCTCAAGTCAAAAACTCTAAGACAATGTACAAGAACGTGTTACAAGCCATAGATGGCATTGAAATATACCCGCTCATTTCATTTACTATTTTCTTCGTGTTCTTCCTGGGTCTGCTGGTGTATGTGGCCCTGATGGACAAGAAGTATGTGAGCAGCATGAGCAGCTTTGCCTGCGCAGATGAGGACCAAGACCAAACAATAGGAGGGAACAGACAATGAAATCTCCCATGAATAAACTGAAACAACTGGCCCTGGCGGCCGGCTTTGTTCTGATGACGGGTGCTGCGGCATTCGCACAGGATGCAGTGCAGGGCAAGAAAATATTTGAAGGCAACTGCGCCGCCTGCCACAGCATGGATGCCGACGTAGTAGGACCAGCCCTGAAAGACGTACACGAGCGCCGCGGGGATGAATGGCTGCACAAGTTCATCAGCAACTCGCAGGAGTTAATCCAGTCAGGTGATGCGGATGCGGTGGCCGTTTATGAGAAGTTCAAAAAAATGCCGATGCCGGCTTTCGAAGGTTCTCTCTCTGAAGATGACATCAACCACGTAATTGCCTACATAAAAGAGGCAAGCGCCGCTGCACCTGCCCAGGCTGAAGAAACGGCAGCTACAACAACAGTTAAAGCTGATACGCCGGCTGCACCACAGGACGTCGCCTTTATGGATTTGCCACCGATCGTGCACTTCATCTATGGCCTGGTTGGCCTGATCATCCTGCTGATCGTCGTGGTACTGGTAATGCTTTTCCGCGTAATCGTACCGATGATGGGCGACTCGCTGAAGGATGAAGAATTTCAGGCTACTTTCTCAGGACGTGTATATGCTCTGCTAAGCGGTGATGCCACCGTAATGACAGGAAAGGCAAAAGACGAGATTCACTCTAACCACGATTTCGATGGTATACAGGAGTACGACAACGACCTGCCACCATGGTGGAAGTATATGTTCTATGTGACCATCGTGTTTGCAGTGGGCTATATGCTGCACTACCATGTGTTCCGCACAGGTGCGCTGCAGGCAGAGGAGTATGAAATGGAGATGCAACAGGCAGCTCTGATTGCCGCTCAGAACGTGGAAGACCCGAATGCGGTAACCAACTACGAAGTGCTGACTGACGCGGCTGCCCTTGAGTCTGGTAAGTCACTCTACATCCAGAATTGCGCAGCGTGCCATGGCCAGGCCGGTGAAGGTACGGTAGGTCCTAACCTGACGGACGAGTATTGGCTTCACGGAGGCGATGTGAACGACATCTTTAAGACGGTTAAGTTCGGTGTACCAAGCAAGGGCATGGTTCCTTGGCAGGGTAAACTGACCAAAGACCAGATGCTGGAAGTAAGTAGCTACATCTTGTCACTGCAGGGCACCAACCCGCCTAACGCCAAAGAGGCCCAGGGCGAGAAAGAATAAATCAACAACCAACCTTCATGAAGGCAGGCATTCGAAAGAGTGTCTGCCTTTCGTGTTTTGGATATTACTGATGACAATCACCTGGAAGAATGACTTTGGTCATCTTTTACCAGGGCGCGAATTCTGAATTTTGTATCAGCAAAGAGCAGCACAAGGCCGCTACTGGCTACCATAATATTTAATAACAGGCAGGATTAATATCCGCACAAATTAAACTGCCATGGCAACTAAATTGCACACCGCACCGGAGGAATTCCGGGACCATATCTCGACAGTAGACGAGCATGGTAAAAGGGTATGGGTTTACCCTAAAAAACCCAAAGGCAAACTCTACGACTACAGAAAATGGGTAAGCTACGGCTTGCTGGCTTTTCTGTTTGCAGGGCCTTTCATTAAGATCAACGGGCTGCCGCTGCTGATGCTCAACATCGTAGAGCGCAAGTTTGTGATCTTCGGCATCCTCTTCTGGCCTCAGGATTTCTTTATCCTGGTATTGGCCTTCCTGGCACTAGTGGTCTTTATTATCCTCTTCACAGTAGTCTATGGCAGGCTGTTCTGTGGCTGGGTATGTCCGCAAACGATCTTCCTCGAAATGGTTTTCCGCCGTATCGAGTACCTGATAGAGGGGGACTACACCAAACAACGGGCACTGAATAAGATGCCCTGGAACACGGAGAAGATCCTGAAGAAAGGGGCTAAGACTGCTGTTTTCCTATTTATCTCCTTTATCATAGCCAATACCTTTCTGGCTTATATCATCGGGATAGATGCTCTTAAAGAGATCGTTACTGATAGTCCGGCTAATCACCTGGCGGGCTTCGGCTCCATGGTCGCCTTTACAGGTGTATTTTACTGGGTGTTTGCCTATTTCCGGGAGCAGGTATGTACGATCGTTTGTCCATACGGCCGCCTGCAAGGTGTGATGCTTGACAAGAAAAGCCTGACAGTAGCTTATGACTATGGCCGTGGAGAGCCTCGAGGCAAGCTGCGCAAAGGCCAGGAGCGTACCGAGGGCGACTGCATCGACTGTCACCAGTGCGTACAGGTATGCCCGACAGGTATAGACATCCGTAACGGAGCACAACAGCTGGAATGTATCAACTGTACTGCCTGCATCGACGCCTGCAACGACATCATGCGCATGATCGACAAGCCGGAAGGTCTGATCCGATACGATTCTGAAGAGGCTATTTCGGAAGGGCGTCAGTGGAAACTTTTCACACCGAGGGTGATGGGCTACAGCGCTGTGCTGCTGCTCCTGCTGGTTGCGCTTACATCACTTCTGCTCACCCGCGACGCCGCTGAGGCCACTATCCTCCGCACGCCAGGTCAGCTTTACCAGAAAACAGAGCAGGGCACGGTGAAGAACCTGTACAATATTTCGGTAATCAATAAAACGAATACCGATATGCCGCTTACCCTGAAACTGCTAAACAAGGATGGTTCTATTCAGATGGTGGGCAGTGAACTGGTGCTGCCAGCACAGGGCAAAGCCGATGGGGTGTTCTTCGCTGAGATCCCGCAGAACCAACTGACCGGCATGAATGCCAAAATTGAGATCGGGGTATACCATGAAGGTGAGCTGATCACCACGCAGGATACTAAGTTCCTGGCACCTGCCAAATAATTATCGCTTCATTACAAAGCAACTATTCAAGCGCAATCATCATGACTAAAGATAAAAAATTCACTTTCTGGCCTTATGCCATCGTTATCGGCCTGGTATCCTTCATGGGTTACATTGTCTACTTTGTGATACAGGCCATGAACCAGGATGTGGACCTGGTGAGTAAGGACTACTACGCACAGGAGATCGCATACCAGGATCAGATCGACCGTGTGCGCCGCACACAGGCGCTCGGCGATGTAATGCTTACTTACAAGGAGGAGGGCCAAACTATTCTGTTGCAGGTACCCGCCACTTACAGCGACAAAAAGTTAACCGGTATGGTGACACTTTTCCGCCCGTCAGACGATAAGCTGGACCAGCAAATGCCACTGCAGTTGGGTCGCGACTTGAGCCAACTCATAGAAGTAGGAGAACTTGAAAAAGGTCTCTGGAAAGTTCGCGTGAACTTCAGCGACGGAGAAGAAGCATACTATTCAGAAAAAACCATCCAAATAAAGTAAGGCCATGATTTGGGCAGGATTTCTATTTGGTTTATTAGGCAGTTTCCATTGTGTCGGGATGTGCGGCCCTATAGCAATGGCGCTACCATTTGTCGGGAGTTCCGGCTGGCGTTACTACGCCGGTCGGCTCCTGTACAATGGTGGTCGCATCGTCACATACGCATCGTTGGGCGCAATCGCAGGCGCCTTTGGTCAGTCACTTGAGATGGCGGGCCTGCAACAAACAGTTTCGATTGTATCGGGTGTTTTGATCCTGTTGCTGCTGGTGCTGCCGGCAGCTCTTAAAGGTAAGGCATCCAGTGTGCTGGGCACAGACAAAGTGATGGGTTGGGTTCGCAAGAAACTTGGCTATTATTTCCAGAAAAACTCACTGGGCTCCCTTTTTATAGTGGGCATGCTCAACGGTCTGCTGCCTTGCGGATTCGTTTACATTGCCCTGGCAGGTGCCATCAGCGCCCGGGTATAGGCGGTGCCATGCTCTATATGGCGCTTTTCGGACTGGGCACTTTTCCTCTTATGTATATTGTCTCACTTTCCGGCAAACTGATCAGCCTGAAAGTGCGAGGCATGTTTAACAGGGCCGTCCCTTACGTGGGCATGGCACTGGCTGTGCTATTCATTGTACGTGGACTAGGCCTCGGTATACCTTACCTCAGCCCTAAAGTGGTGCAGACAGAACAGCATACCACCGAAATGAGCTGCTGTTCCAAGCCCAAATAGCTGTAAAGCCAATACTGTTAAAAGTCACTTTTTCAGGTGATGCAGCTCACTGCATCCTAAGCGATCCACCTATACCTTTACTATACTAAACATGACCACTATGACAACGCTATCGCAGACAAAACGCATCCTGGTACCGCTGGAACTGAACGAGACAGGGGAGGACCTGCTCTACTACGCCGGACAGCTGGCCCATGCACTGGGAGCGGAGCTATACTTGTTCCATGCCTGTAAAACGGCCGACCTGACTTATACGCAGCAAAGCAGCTGCATCCAAAAGCTTCGATCTTTTGCCGAGCGTGTGTTTAGCCGTGAATTCAAATACTCTAAAGTCGCAGCACCTTTTGATTGTGTGGTACGGCCAGGGCAGGTACGTGATAGCATCCAATCCGTTGTTCAGGAATACCAGATCGACCTGGTGCTGATGGATGCCGGAACACGGGCAAATAATGGTCTTAACAGGGAAGCAACTGAGCTGGCTGCTGTCGTGATGGACCTTGTTTCATGTCCGGTTATGGTGCTTCCAGCCTCCATACACTATCGAAAATTGAAAAACCTGGTGTTTGCAACGGACTTTACAGACCAGGACCAAAAGGTGCTCTTCCGTATAGCTGACCTGGCGCAGCAGCTAAATGCCAAACTGACGCTTGTGCAGGTATATGGTGAAGAAGAACGCTCCCAACTATGCTACTACAAGGCGGCTATGCTGGAAATTGAAAAGCAGCTGAAAGGACGAAAAGTAGCCGTCAGATTGTTGGAAGAAGAAGACGTGCTGGAGGGCATCAGCGAGTTTTCAGAAGAGACCTCAGCTGATTTGCTGATACTGGCCACACAGGATAATTATCTCATGGAACGCCTCTTTAGCACAAATTACACGAAGACCATGGCCTTTCATACACGCATCCCGCTGCTGACCTACCGTCAGCATAAAATGAAACCTTGTTCGGGTTGCTGTGTCAATTGTACAAGCAAGCAAAAGCAGGAGCAACTGCAGTCTGTACATCAGTAAAAATTAAACCAGCATGGCAGTAAGGGATTTCATCAGCAGGGGAATGATTGAAGGCGAGCCGGAGCTCCTGGAGCGTGGGCGCTGTATTTTCAGGCAAGGGGAGGAGGTTTCCACTTTCTACCTGGTCACCCAGGGGAGTGTGGCACTTGCTGACCAGGCGGCAGGTATAGATGAGCAGGTGATTGCCCCTCCGGATTTTCTGCTTGGCATCACCGACTTACTGAATGACACTTACAGCTTTACGGCCTACACACTTGAACATACCGAACTGATCAGGATAGATAAGGAAGCCGTGCAAAGAGCACTGCACGAGAATCCGATGATTCGACTGTACCTGCTCAAAATGATGAGCTGGGAAGCCAGCCTGACAAAGACAGCATTCGAATAAACTAACCCGCTTATGATCCGGAGCCGGTAGCGTCAAGCTGTCGGCTCTTTTGTTTTTATAACTTATACCCAAAGCATACAGTAATATATAGCAATGTAACCCCGCCTCCGCACTATGAAGAGAATCATAAGCCGGCTGAAGCTTGTCATTCAGTTCATCTTTACCAGTATAGGATTTTACCCGACTATCATCTCGTTGCTCTTTTTCGGGATTGCAGTGCTGATGATCTATTTTGAAACCAGGGGAATTAGCAACTCCCTGAAAGATGAGTTGCCTTTTTTCATCATTACGCACGGCGAAACAGCCACCATGATCCTGAGTTCGATCGCCACCGGGATCTTTTCCCTGATCGTTTTCAGTTTTACCATGGTGATGCTTGTCCTGAATCAGGCCAGCGCCAACTTTTCACCCCGTGTCATACCAGGGCTGATTTCTTCCAAGTCAAACCAAAAAGTGCTGGGATTATACCTGGGAACGCTGATTTATACCTTGGTTGTCATGGTAAATATCCGCTCTGAAAGTTATGATGCTGACCTGCCCGGGCTGGCAGTATTCATGGCCATGTGCTTTACAATCCTTTGTCTGGCCTTCTTTGTCTACTTCATCCATTCCATTTCAGCTGCCATTCAGATCGGCAATATCCTGGAGAGCATCTACAAACTGACCCTGGATAAATTGCGCGAAGAAATCTCAAAAGATGAAGGAAAGGCACTTCCGGCAATATTTGAAACGGGAGACTGGCGGGAACTCAACAGCGATTTCAGCGGATATCTGCAAAAAGTGGATAAGAAAGCGATTATCGAGCTTTGCAGAAAGCATGATGTGGTGCTGGAATTCATGCAGCCCCTTGGCCATTTTGTGATCAAAGGATTGCCATTTGCAAAAGTGGCCGGTGCTCTGAAAGATAAAGATTCTTTTTGTGAAGATCTTTATAGTAATATCAGTTATTACCAGGAGGAGCTTGCCGATATGAACTATCTCTATGGTTTCAAACAGATTACCGAAAGTGCTGTCAAGGCTTTAAGCCCCAGCGTGAACGACCCAGGCACCGCTATAAAAGCGATTGACTACCTGACTGACCTCTTTATAATCCGGATGCAACTCACTGACGAGAAAATCTTTCATGACAAAGATAATGTACTTCGACTGCGTTTGGACGAAGTAAATTACAGGGACTTATTGAGTCATTGTCTGGGGCCAATCCGGGTATATGGCAGAGAAGACCCCGTCATTGTGCTACGACTGTTGAACCTACTCAAAAACTTAAGTTACGCAGCAAAAAGTTACCCTAAACGACTGGCACCAATCACAACAGAAGCGAAGCAGCTCTTGTCGGATGCAGAAGAAACGACCAAGAACCCAGGTGATCGAACAAAAATAAATCAGCTGGTAAAAGCCCTCAATGACACCTCAGTACTTCCTCAAACGCTCCCGATGCTAAGTGTTAAATTGGGGACTTAAGCGAAAAAAAGCTATTTTTACAGGAATTGCTAATTCCTGTTTATGATTTTCGATTCGATTAAGAGAGCCTGGACAGTGTGCTTAACATCATCCACGAGACCGACGAGCCAGGCACTATTCGCGAAATTTACGATAAGATTCCTGTTCGCGGCAACAATACCTGGATGCTGATCTGCTCCGCCATGCTGGCTTCTATTGGCCTCGACACTGGCTCCGGCGCCGTTATTATCGGGGCCATGCTTATTTCCCCTCTCATGTCTCCGATTCTGGGAGTGGGGCTATCAGTAGGCATCAATGACCGCGAAATGTTGTGGGCCTCTGTGAAGAACCTTTCACTTGCAGCAGCAGCCGGCCTGATTGTGAGTACGTTCTACTTCATGATCACGCCACTCGGAGAGCCTACCAACGAACTGCTTGCACGTACCAAACCCACCTTACTTGATGTGATGGTCGCCTTTTTTGGCGGTGTGGCAGGTATTGTCTCTATCTCCAGATCTGATAAATCAAACGCTATACCTGGCGTGGCCATTGCAACTGCCCTCATGCCGCCGCTGTGTACGGCTGGCTATGGTCTTGCGCTCGGTCGCTTCGATTTCTTTTTCGGCGGCTTCTACCTGTTTTTCATCAACGCCGTCTTTATCAGCCTAGCGACTTTCCTGATCGTAAAATACCTGAAGTTTGATATCAAACACTACGTAGACAAAGCCACAGAGCGTCGTGTAGCCCGCATCATGGCCTTGATGCTGTTCATTGTAGTATCACCAAGCGCCTATTTCCTCTACAACATCTACCAAAGCGTTCAGACCAAGAAGAAGATCGAGAACCTGATCGTGCGCGACTTTGCAAACCGAAATAATGAAATCATTAAGTGGGAAGTAACGGATACCGACACGCTGAGCACAATTAAGATCTATAGTGTTGGTAACCCTGTGCCTGATTCACTGCTCCAGCATTATGATCAGGTGCTGGCCCAGAATTCGCTTTCAAAACACCGTGTAAAGCTGGTGCAGTTGGATGTATCAGCTGAGGATGTACGCCGTATGGCATCTGACATCACCAACAACCTCACCAAGGACTTCCTGAAGACCATCGAGATTCAGAAGATGCAGAGTCAGCGGGCAGACAGCCTCATGCGCCTGGCCAACTCTTATACACCAGTAAGCGCCAGCAGAGAGCTTAAACTGATTTTCCCGGAAATTGACAAGGTGGAGGTAGGAGAGATCGTGTCTGTGGCAGAAAACAAAGCAAAGCTCGATACAGTTATGTTGGTCATGATCGGCTGGAAGAAACCGCAGCCTGCCAACCAGACTAAAAATACACGTGCTGTATTTGTAGATCCTGCCAAGATTACTGAGTATGAGCAGCGTATACAGCAATATATGGCTAGTCGGTTCCGGAAGGACTCCGTACGCGTTTCTTCCACTTTGTAAAACAGGTCCATGGCAACATACAACAGTGACACGCTAAAGCATAAACTGTACAGCATCATTTTCGAAGCTGAAACGCCAGCCGGCAAAGCTTTCGATATCATGCTGCTCCTGCTGATTATAGCAAGTGTTGTGGTGGTGTCGCTGGAAAGTGTGGTGTCCCTGAGACGAGATTACCTGCCTCTTTTTCAGATGCTTGAGTGGATCTTTACCATTCTGTTTACGATTGAGTACATACTCCGCATCTATAGCTCAGAGCGCCCTTTAAGGTATGTATTCTCTTTTTTCGGGATTATTGATTTCCTGGCTATTATCCCTACATATCTCAGCCTCTTTGTACTTGGTTCCCAATACCTGCTGGTCATTCGCGTGTTCCGATTGCTCCGGATCGCGAGGGTATTCCGCCTGACCAGCTTTGTCAACGAAGGTCAGGTCCTGTCTAAAGCCTTGCGGGCCAGTATGACTAAAATCACCGTATTTTTGGGTGTTGTACTCATGATGGTCATAGTCGTTGGTGCGCTGATGTATGTGATAGAAGGGAGAGAGAGCGGGTACACCAGCATTCCGAAAAGCATCTATTGGGCCATCGTGACCCTCACTACCGTGGGCTTTGGAGATATTACCCCGGTGACACCGCTTGGTCAACTCCTGGCCAGCTGCCTGATGATTATGGGCTATGGCATTATTGCTGTCCCCACAGGGATCGTATCGGTAGAGCTCGCCAATGCAGAACGTCTGAACACGACTACGCGTGTTTGCCCGAACTGCTACAAAGAAGGACATTCCCTGACAGCTAATTTTTGTGATAACTGCGGCTACGAACTCCACCGCGAAGAGGCGGTTGGGAGTAACATCTAATCGATGATGATCCGGGGTATGTTCAGCGGGAGCCGGGTCAACAATTCATAGTTGAGCTGGGTGCTCAATTCAGCAAAAGAAGCCACCGTAATGTGCTCACTACCCTGCTTGCCAAGCAGCACCACCTCGTCTTTAAGAGACACGTCCGGTATACCGGTCACATCCACCATCAGTACGTTCATGTTCACAATGCCTACTACTGGTGCTCTGTGCGACCTGATCAGCACCTGTCCCTGGTTGCTGAGACTACGGCTAAAGCCCCAGGCATACCCAACAGGTATAGCGGCAATCAGCATTTCAGTACTTGCCTGAAAGCTCTTACCATACCCAATAAACTCACCAGATGGAACAACTTTCAGGCTCATGACCTGGCTCTTCCAATTAATCAGCCGCCTCAACGGGTCGCTGCGGTCCGTGCTGATACCCATGTAACGCTGGTAGATCTCCGGGCTGGGCC